>DASQRI010000427.1:0-25246 GCA_035642975.1 Mycobacterium sp. | reverse complement strand
GGAGCAGGTTATCGACACCATGAAGAACTTGACCCCGCTGCAACGCCTCGGTGAACCCGCGGACATCGCCGAGGCCGTCGCCTTGCTGGCCGGTCCCGGTCGCTGGATCAACGGCCAGGTCATCTACGCCAACGGCGGCGCGATCTGACGGACCAGATGGCCACCCCTCGTGCGCGATCTCATGTCGCCTACCGGTTGACCGGGATTTGGACCCGCAGCGATGTCCCGCTTCCGGTGGGACTGCTGACCTGCATATGACCGCCAAGGGCTTCGACGCGGTCGCTGAGGCCGATGAGTCCGGACCCTTTGCCCGCGTCTGCTCCGCCGATTCCGTCGTCGCGAATCCAGAGCAGCAGGTTGGCACCGTCGGTGTCGGCGCTCACGTGGACCTCCGACGCGTGCGCGTGTTTGGCCGCGTTGGTGAGTGCTTCTGCGACAACGTAATAGGCGGCCACTTCGGTGGTCTCCGGCAATCGTCGGTCGACTCCCAAGGTCAGATCGACCGGCACGGCAGAACGGCGGGCGAGGGCCTTGAGGGCTGGACCGAGTCCGCCCTTGGACAGGATCGCGGGATGAATGCCCCGGGATATTTCCTGCAGCTCGGTGAAGACCGCGGTCAGACCCGCGACGAGGTCAGAAATTTGTCCCTTCAGCGCGGGCAGGTCGGATGGCACCGAGGCCTCTGCGGCACGCAGCGCGAGACCCAGTGAGACCAGGCGTTGTTGGGCGCCGTCGTGTAGGTCGCGTTCGATGCGGCGCCGGGCCTCGTCGGCGGCCGCTACGATCCGGGCGCGAGACGCGGTGAGTTCCCTATGGGCCTCAGCGTTGGCGATCGCGGTCGCCACGAGGTCGGTGAAGTCCGCGACACGCGCCTCACTGTCGGGCGGCAGGGGTTCGCGGGCAGCCGACCCGACGACCGCCGCGCCCCACACCCGGCCGTCGACCACGATCGGTGCCCCCACCGAGCGGCGCACGCCCATCTCACGCACCCGTGCGACTTCGGCACCGGTAGCGCTCTCATAATTCATGCGGGCGGGACGCCCGGTGCGGAACACGATCGCCGGGACGGTTTGGCCCTGGAGCGAAAATCGCACGCCAACCGGCATCGTCGTCAATCCGGGGTCGTTGCGGGCCGCGATCACCACAGATTGGCCGTCGGTTTCATAGCGGGCTATTATCGCGTAGCGCATGCCCAGGCACCCCGCCAACTCCCTTGCGACCGCGCAGAATAGCTGGGACTCGGGGACTCCGCGCGCGACCAATGTCGCGACCCGCCGCAGTGCCGCCTGTTGCTTGGCGAGCGCACTCGCCTCGCAGCGACGTTGACCGGCCTGGTCGGTGTGTGATCGAGCCAGGTCCGCCATAGCAATTACCAACAGCGTCTCCACCAGAAAGATTTCCCAGGACCACTCCGGCAGGCGGGCTCAGTGCTCCGCGGCGTCGGTACCTAGTCACATAGCGGTGGTGTGTCAACCGGGTGCCTGCGCTGACGAATGTGCGCGTGTGACGTTCACGGGTTGTAAAACGTGTGGACGCTGGCGTCAAGCTTCTTCGCCAGCGGTCGCTAGATCCCGCGCCTCGCGTTTGAGGGCGAAGAACATGAAACGCTGCACGGGCTTGTCAGGGCCGGCCTTGGAATCGCGGTGCTGCACGCCGGCACGTCGGCGCGGTTTGGCAGAAAGACCGCCGCCTCGCCCCAGCCGCGCGGCGCTTCATCACTTTCCTCACCACATCCGGCAAGAAAGTGCTGCACGGCCGATGATGCCGCCCAATCCGCTAGCTCAGGTAACTCGACGATCTAATGCCGTTATCCGGAACTAGCCCCGTCTTTAGCGTGAGAAGCGCATGTGTATGTGGAGGCCTAGGACGTATGCATCGATCTCCCGGATGGCACCGTCCGAGGCAATATCGAACGTTGAGGCGGAGTCATGCGGACAGCGGGCCGCCGTTGTTGCAGGCGCGGTTGCGATCGAGCCATCCAAGGCTGCTACCAGGTGGGTCTGGCCTGAATTTGTTCGCATGGCGATACTCCGGGATCGTTCAACTATTCGGTTGAACTCAGAATCCCGCTCGGCGAAACACATATCATCACCGCTGGCACCCGAACATGCTTCCAGCTAGCCGTAATCGGTGGTAGTCGCGAGCGCCCAGCCGGAGCCGCACCAGTCGTGGTCACACGTCTAGTTGCTCAGCGAGGTCCAGAAAGTCCGTAGCCGTGAAATCGAATTCGTTGGCCGAATATTCGGGCAGCGGGTGGCCGGGGCCGTGTTCCAGTGGCCGCGCAACAAAAGCGGTCATAAGGCCGGCCTTTCGCGCCGAGCGGAGGTCCTCAGGATGGGCGGCGACCAGCATGAGCTGCCCGGGTGGGACGTCGAGTAGCTCCGCGCAACCGAGATAAGCCTGTGGGTCCGGTTTGTAGTGGCGGAACAATTCAGCGGAGATCACGCAGTCCCAAGGCAGACCCGCGCGCTTGGCCATGTTCGTCAAGAGCGACACGTTGCCATTGGACAGCGTTGTAATGATGAACCGTTCTTTGAGACGCGTCAGCCCGGCGACGGAGTCGGGCCACGGGTCGAGCCGGTGCCAGGCCCGGTTGAGATGGTCGACGTCGCCTTGGGATAGCGAGTCAATTCCCGCCTGCTCGAGCAAATCGCCGAGGGTCATGCGGTGAAGGGTGTCGATGTTGGTCCACGGCAGGTCGCCGCGGCGTACCCGGTCCATCGCCGGCGCATAGCCGGCCCGCCAGCTCTCGGCGAACGCCGCCCAGTCTTGGTCGAGTCCGTGGGTCTGGCCGAACGTTTCGAGTTCGCGGATGATGCTGCCACGCCAGTCGACGACGGTGCCGAACACGTCGAATGCCAACGCTCGTGGGTTTGTCAATGAACGCTCCTTCACTCCAACCAAAACTAAGGGACGTTGCCCTCGCGCTCGTCGATCACGAGCAACAACAGGGCGACGACAAGGCAGCCTGCCGGTATCCAGATCGCGTGCTGTCCCCACTCCCTGGTCCCAAAAGCGCCGACGATCGCGCCGCCGGCAAACGCTCCGATCAGGTTGGCGTACACCACGAACGCTCTACGAGAGTCGCTGTCATTCTCGGCGAACCCGCCATAGCCGGCTTCGACGAGTCCCATGAGATTGCCGGTGGTGGCGATGGGCATGTACAGCAGGTCGCCGATCCTGCGGAACAAGCCGATTTGCATGCCGCCCAAAAACGAAATCGGCACCGTGACGAAGCTGGCGGGCACCGTCGCCGGTAGGAATCCGAACGCTGCAAGGACGGCCGCTTGGACAACCATCGTCCATCGCAACGGGTGTGCCAACACCTTGTCGACGCGCCCGGATTTGATGTGGGCCGCCATCGCGACGCCCGCGATGAACGCGAGGATCGGCCATACCCGTGAAAACGTAAGGGCCCAATGTTGTTGGAAGAGGTTGATAGCGAAAAAGATCACGTTGCCGGTCTGAAGGTTGGCGAACACCCCGCCGTGCGCTAGGTAGGTGTGGGCGTCCAGAAACCCGTTCGCGACTGTGAGGATGAGCGCGAACCGCTGCGTGATCGTCGCCTGCTTCACGCCTGCTCTATTGGCTCGAGGAAGTGCTGCGCGCCCGAGACTCGCATGATATTCGGTTCTCGCGGTTAGTCGCGCATCGTGCGTAGGTGCTTGCTCCAGCACCGACGCGGCGCCTTTTCCTGCTAGCCGGTAGTCGCACGTGACGTTAGTTGGTAGGCCAAAATTGCAGTTCGCAGGACGTCCTAATGGTTGCCAGCGTAAACGACATTCCTTCGCTTGAGTGCGAATCTTGGTATGCAACCAAACAATTAAAAACACGCAGTGAACAGGACAACTCTCATGATCCGAAAAATTCTCGTCGGTGTTGCTGGAGCCGTCGTTTCCCTCGGCCTGGCCGCGCCGGCCGGCGCCAGCCCGGTACCGCAACCTCGCGCCGTCCCGGACTTCCTGGCCGAAGCACGCGCGGGGGGCGTCACCGGAACGGATCCGGCGATGCTGGAAGACGGCTACAGCGTGTGCAGGAGACTGTGGGTTCGGCACATGGACGCCAGTCAGATCGCCGCCGGCCTGGTGCAAGACCATCCACAACTGACCTGGGACGAAGCGGGACATTTCGTGTTGGCCGCATACCACGGCCTGTGCCCGGAGCCTGGCGGCTTTGACAACGGCACGTATGACTATTGGGCATACAGCACCGGCTAATCGCCTGGCATCCAGAGAAGTTCAAAGGTGATGGGGCGCAAGGCATCCTCTGCACCGAATCGAACTGGATCAATACGACGAAGGGAACGAACATGCGTAGCATTCTCGCGCGACTGGTAATCCGGATCGCTGAATACGTCGACCGCAGCCTGTACACGGTGCCGGACATCGACCAGCCGGTGCGCTAAAAGGTAAGCGTCGGCAGTCGCGCGCTCCCCGGTGAGCTCGGATTTTGCTGGTTTCTGGCGTTATGCTCGACCGAGTTAGTCGAAGGGCGATCGTAGGGGCAGGCGACTGCGCACCATGAGGGTCGGGATCTCTGATGGACGAATTAGGTCCGGTGCCGATTCGGTGTGACCTGACCGCTGGCGTCGCCGCGGAGCAGCCTTCGCTGCGGGTGATCGTCGCCGAGGACGACGTGCTGCTTCGGGAAGGGTTAGCCAGCCTGCTCGACCGCTCCGGATTTCGCGTTGTAGGACAAGCCGAAAATGGCGTCGAGCTCCTCGCGCTGGTGCGTGCCGAGGCGCCCGATCTGGTGATAACCGATATCCGGATGCCGCCGTCCCACACCACCGAGGGCCTAGACGCCGCTCGGGTGATCCGAGAGGAGTTCCCCGACACCGGCATCCTGGTGCTGTCCGCACATGTCGACGTCGAGCACGCGATGGAGCTACTGGCCAGCGGCCATGGGATCGGCTACCTGCTCAAGAGCAGGGTGACCGACGTCGCGGATTTAATCGATACGCTCGAGCGCCTCGCCAAAGGCGCTGCGATCGTGGACCCGGCGTTGGTACAGGAATTGGTTTCGGCCCGCCGGCGCCACGACCCGCTGGAGGTGATCAGCGCGCGGGAGCGCGAAGTGTTGGCCCTGATGGCCGAGGGACGTTCCAACGCCGGCATCGCCAAGCGGCTGTGGGTTACCGAGGGCACTGTGGAGAAGCATGTGCGCAGCATCCTCACGAAACTGAACCTGACCGAGGCCGGCGACGATCACCGCCGTGTCTTGGCGGTGATCACCTTCCTCGAGGCGCACTGAGCGAACCAGGTGTGGCTCGGACGGGATGCTAACGGTGACCACCTTCTGCAGGCCACCTGACTATCGGACGAGATCGCGGATGGCGCGAGCTGTCAGGGCCGTCTTGCACAGGAAGCCCACGGCCGGGCTTGTCGCGATCAGCTCTTCGAAATCCCCCGCGGCATGGGTGGACATCAAGATCAGCGGCGTCGGTGCGGGCGATCCGGCCCGATGGAGTTGCTCTGCTACATCGAAGCCGCTTTCTCTGCCGAGGTTGATGTCGACGAGTGTGACGTCGGGTTGCAATTCCGTGAAGCACCGGAGCGCCGCGGCGCCGCTGGATGCCGCACCGACGACGGTGATGTCCTGGCGCTCCAACAGTGTGCGCGCGGCGTCGACGAAATCCGCGTTGTCATCAACGATTAGGCAGCGCACAGTACAACTCGCAGAAGCATGAGCTCAGGATCGCAGTGCGCGGATTGTTAGGCATTCCCGCTAACTGCAATGTTCGGGTCGACCGCGCCAATCCGGCTGGCGAGCTCGGCCACCGGTCCGGCCGCGCCGCGGTCGGCACCATCGGCATCACCCGTAAAATGCTGCTCGGGTAATGAGTTTGCAGGTAAGGCCGTCACAAAAGGGGAGGTAGACGGCGTGCACATGCGGTCGGGCGCGGGCATCGGCTCAAGGGTTCGCGGTCACCGCTGGTGGCCGCACATCAGACTCGGCGGCGTCGCACTGGTCGCAGCTGTCATCTGCGCAATGATCACGACGGTCGCTCTGTACGTCGACGGTGCCGGGTCCCGCCGTATACCAACTCCTGGGCCGCCCACACCCAGCGGGACCACGGTGACGCTGGATGTGGAGAGCATCCAGAACAATTACAGCGAGCTCGTGGGCGACCTGATCGTGTCACCCGGACCAGCTTTGCTGGATCCGGCGAGCAACGGTCTCAAGCAGGAACTCACTGTCGCAGTCACATCCGCAACGACGCCGGTCAGGCGAACCTGGTCCAGGGGAATGTTGCCCGGTGTCTTTCCTGTTCCGTTGACACTTGCGCGGGACATCGAACGTTGGCCTTTCGACCGCTACTACACCGGGCCGATCACGGTTGAGTTGTTCACCGGCGCGGCACAGCTACCGGAACGCGCCAAGGTCACATTTGTCGATCGGCTGCCCGGCTGGAAAGCTCATGTCACCCAAGCGAATAACGCGAACGTGTTGGCGCCGTATGAAGTGGAGTTGCAGCGATCGGCGAGCACGATGATGTTCGCGGTCGTCGTCCTGTGCATCTTGGTGGCGATGGCGGCAATAGGCATGTTCGTTGCAGTACAAACCATGCGAGGCTTGCGGAAGTTCCAGTCGCCGATGACGACGTGGTATGCGGCGATGCTGTTTGCGGTGGTGCCGCTGAGAAACGCGCTTCCCGGGTCGCCGGCGTTCGGAAGTTGGATCGATCTCACGATCGTGTTGTGGGTGCTGGTCGCGTTGGTCGTCGCGATGCTGCTGTACATCGCGGCGTGGTGGCGGCATCTGAAACCAGAGCCGATGCTCGCGGACGCCGAAGCGCGGCAGAGATCCGAGGCGGTTGCCCGCTGGGGATAGACGGGGATCAGACTGATCGGCGTTCTGCCGCCCTGATTGTGTAACCAGCGATATAGCTGGGCCGTTTGCGGGTATCCCTGCCGCCATGGCCGCCCGACGGCCCACCTGGGGTGGCTGTTTGACGAGAAGGAAGAGGAAAGCGACATGACCGAGCGTTACACCACCACCGACGGCGGTGCCCCCGCGCCCAGCGACGAGCAGTCGCTCACCGTCGGACCCAATGGCCCCATCCTGCTGCAGGATCACTACCTGATCGAACAGATGGCGCAGTTCAACCGCGAACGCATCCCGGAACGCCAACCGCACGCCAAGGGCGGCGGCGCGTTCGGGCACTTCGAGGTGACCAACGACGTCAGTAAGTTCACCAGGGCTGCGGTATTCCAGCCCGGCACCAAGACCGACACGTTGATCAGGTTTTCCACCGTCGCCGGCGAGCGAGGCAGCCCAGACACGTGGCGCGACCCGCGCGGGTTTGCGCTGAAGTTCTACACGTCGGAGGGCAACTTCGACATGGTCGGCAACAACACACCGGTCTTCTTCATGCGGGACCCGATGAAGTTTCAGCATTTCATCCGCTCCCAGAAGCGGCTGCAGGCAAGCAACGTCCGCGACCACAACATGCAGTGGGATTTCTGGACCCTGGTACCGGAATCCGCGCATCAGGTGACGTGGCTGATGGGCGACCGCGGCATTCCCAAGAACTGGCGGCACATGAACGGCTACAGCAGCCACACCTACAGCTGGATCAGCGCCGCCGACGAGATCTTCTGGGTGAAGTACCACTTCATCAGCGATCAAGGCATCGACTACCTGACCCAAGAGGACGCTGACCGGCTGGCCGGCGAAGACGGCGACTACCACCAGCGGGACCTCTACGAATCGATCGAGGGTGGCGACTTCCCGAGCTGGACGCTGAAGATGCAGATCATGCCCTTCGAGGAGGCCAAGACCTACCGGTTCAACCCGTTCGACCTGACCAAGGTGTGGCCGCACGGCGACTATCCGTTGATCGACGTCGGCAAGCTGACGCTCGACCGCAACGTCACCGACTACCACACCGAGATCGAGCAGGCCGCCTTCGAGCCCAACAACATCGTG
Source organism: Mycobacterium sp. (assembly GCA_035642975.1). Classification (GTDB taxonomy): domain Bacteria; phylum Actinomycetota; class Actinomycetes; order Mycobacteriales; family Mycobacteriaceae; genus Mycobacterium. The sequence goes on along the minus strand of DASQRI010000427.1, from coordinate 17,314 downwards.
CCCGGCACCGGTCTGAGCCCGGACAAAATGCTGCTGGCCCGCGGCTTCTCCTACGCCGACGCGCACCGGGCGCGGCTGGGGACCAACTACAAGCAGATCCCGGTCAATACGCCGCACGTCGAGGTCGACAGCTACTCCAAGGACGGCGCGATGCGGATCAAGAACGTCTCCGATCCGGTGTATGCACCCAACTCGTACGGCGGTCCGCATGCGGACCCCGCACGGGCTGCCGAGGTGCACTGGCAGGCCGACGGCGACATGATCCGCGCCGCTTACACCCTGCGCGCCGAGGACGACGACTGGGGGCAGCCCGGAACCCTTGTGCGTGAGGTTCTCGACGACGACGCGCGGGACCGCTTGGTGCACAACATTGTTGGGCATCTATCCAAGGGCGTCAAAGAGCCGGTGCTGTCGCGGGCGTTCGAGTATTGGCGCAATGTGGACCCAGATCTCGGCAAGAAGGTCGAGGAGGGACTCCGGTCCGGCTCGGCGAGCTAAAGCCGTCCAGCGCATCCGCTAGGCGCTGGACGGGGCGGCCGCAGCGAGGCGATGATGGTCTCGATGCCCGGCCCGAACCGTCAACAGTTCTACGCCGTGAGTGCGGCCGCGGTGTGGCTTGTCGCGGGCGTCGGATACCTCACGCTGGAAGGCATTGCTGCCGCGGGCTTTAACGAGCATTACAGCTACCGGCACGACTTCATCAGTGACTTGGGCGGAATCGGCTCTCCGCTGGCCTATCTGATGAACACCGCGTTCTGCATGCAGGGGATGCTGTTTCTGGTTGGCGCCGTGCTGGTCCAATGCGCATTCGAATCGCCCAAGGCTGCATGGTTTCTCACGTTCGCTGCCATGAATGCGTTAGGCAACGTGCTGATTGCGCTTTTCCACAGCGGACCCAGCGCGCGGGCCGAGGGAACACTGTGGATTCATGTCACCGGCGCGCTGCTTGCGATCGCCGGGGGGAACGCGGCGATCCTGGCGGGATCCGCCGTGCTGCGACACGCCGGCTGGCCGCCCTGGTATCGCACGATTTCAGCTGGACTTGCCCTGCTTGGCCTGCTCAGCCTGATGATGCTGGTCATCGAGTCAAAGGTCGCGGCCGTACGCATTCTGCCGCCCGCAACCTGGGAGCGGTGCAGTGTCTATCCGATCACCGCATGGCAAATATTCACCGCCGCATGCCTGTTCGCTCGTGATCGTCGCCAAATCAGGGGCCGGGGCCCCGCGATCCATGGCTGAGCAGATGGGATGAGCGGCGTGACGGTCACGGCACATGGCAACAACCGACGCCTCCCCGCTAAGCTGCCCTGCTGAGTGGCATTCATTTACTGCCGACGAAGCAGGAGGCGTTGATGACAGGACGGTTGGTCGGCAAGGTCGCGGTGGTCAGCGGCGGCGCCCGCGGGATGGGAGCCTCGCACGTTCGGGCGCTCGTTGACGAGGGAGCCAAGGTCGTGTTCGGCGACATTCTCGATGCCGAAGGCGAAGTGGTCGCCAAAGACGTAGGCGATGCTGCGCGCTACGTACACCTGGACGTCACCCAACCCGACGACTGGGAGCGTGTGGTCGCGACCGCCGTCGACGCGTTCGGCGGCGTCGACATCTTGGTCAACAACGCCGGGATCATCAACGTCGGCCTCATCGAGGACTACGAGCTCTCGGAGTGGCACCGCATCCTCGACATCAACCTGACCGGCGTCTTCCTCGGCATCCGGGCCGTCGTGAAACCGATGAAGCAGGCCGGGCGCGGGTCGATCATCAACATCTCCTCCATCGAGGGCATGGCCGGCACCATCGCCTGCCACGGCTACACCGCCACCAAATTCGCCGTCCGCGGGCTGACGAAATCCACCGCTCTTGAATTGGGGCCCAGCGGAATCCGGGTGAACTCGATCCATCCGGGATTGATCAAGACCCCGATGACCGAGTGGGTCCCCGACGACCTCTTCCAAACCGCACTCGGCCGCGCCGCCGAGCCCAAAGAGGTCTCCAACCTCGTCGTCTACCTGGCCAGCGACGAGTCCAGCTACTCGACGGGTTCGGAGTTCGTCGTCGACGGCGGCTGCACCGCCGGGTTGGGCCATAAGGACTTCTCCGCGGTCGAGACCGAGCAGCAGCCCGAGTGGGTCACGTAGGACGAGATTGCCCCAGATACGTTGCCAGAGCGTTGGTTAGCCCCCGGCGGGCTTCATCGAGGTCGGCGTAGGAGCCGAGTTGGCGCTCGGACACCAGGCCGCGCATCGCGCCGGGAATGAGGGTGGCCACTTCGCGGACCCGCTGCGGGTCGACACCCAGATCGGCGAACGCGCTTTGGCACGTCTGCTGCCAGCTCTTGCCCCAGGAAAACAGTTCGGCTGCGGTGCGCGGATAAAGGCGCTCCAAGTCGCGGTGATCGCGGGGGAGTGCGGCCCGTAGATTCTCGATCGCACGCGAATCCTGCGACGCCAGGCCGTGATACAGCGTGTCGATGATCGCGCTGACACGTTCCCGCAGCGGCGCGTCCGATTCGACGCTGGTCCACGCCGACAACGTGGCGTCCCGGCGCTCCGCGGTGCGGTGCAACACGGCGGCCCAGAATCCGTCGACGTCGCCGAACTGATACTGCACCGCGCCCCAGGTGGCGCCGCTCTCCTTGGCGATCCGGCTGGCCGATACCGAGCCCGGATCGCCGGAGGCCAACGAGCGCACCGCGGCGTCCAGCATCGCCTCACGGGTGGCCAGCCCGCGCTTGTTGCTGCGACGTTGCTGCACCTGAGCCGACGGCATGCTCTGGATGGTAGCCGCTTTTCGAGATTTTCATAGTGCCCACTATGAATTTATGGCGAGGCTCGTTATCATCCGTGACATGGCCAAACCGCCGCTGTCGATGAAACCGACCGGATGGTTTCAGATTGGCTGGTCTGACGAGATCAGCACCGGTGATGTCCACAAGATGAAGTACTTCGGCCAGGAGATGGTTGCCTGGCGCGCCGAGTCCGGTCAGTTGACCGCGATGAACGCCTACTGCGAGCACCTCGGCGCACACCTGGGTTTCGGCGGCAAAGTCGTCGGCGAGGTGTTGCAGTGTCCGTTCCACGGGTGGCAGTGGAGCCAGCAGGGCCGCAACGTCTGCATCCCGTATCAGGACCGCCCGAATCGCGGCAGACGAATCCGCACCTATCCGGTGGTGGAACGCAACGAGTCGGTCTACCTCTGGCACGACGTCGAAGGCCGTGAACCGTACTTCGACCCGCCGGACATCTTCGCCGGGTTCAACGACGGCAGCAGCGCCGACGGCTACTACCCGCAGCAGCGACTGTATCGGGAGCGTCTGGAAATGCACCCGCAGTATGTGCTCGAAAACGGCGTCGACTTCGCACATTTCAAGTACGTGCACGACACGCCGATCGTGCCGGTCTTCACCCGCCACGACTTCGCCGAACCAGTCTCCTTCGTCGACTTCACCATCACCTTCGAAGGAGACGACAACCAGCAGATCGAAGACATCGACAGCCGGGTAGAGGCCATCAACGGCGGTCTGGGAATCGCGGTGACCAAAAGCCACGGCATGGTCGACAACCGCACCATCTCCGCGATCACCCCGGTCGACGAACTCACCTCCGATGTCCGCTTCATGGTCTACATCGGCCGCACGCCGGGCAAGGATCCGGCCCGCGCCGAAACCAAAGCGCGCGCATTCGGACAAGAAGTGATTCGGCAGTTCGAGCAGGACATCGAAATCTGGCAGCACCAGCGCTACTCCGACCCGCCCGCGTTGGCAACCGCCGAGTACGAGGGCTTCACCGCAATTCGCAAGTGGGCCAAGCAGTTTTATCCTGACGGCGTTGGCGGCAGCGCCGCCGAGGTTTATACCGCATCCCAGAAAGGCGGAGCCGAATGAGCGCACCGATTCGCGTGTTCCAGGTTGCCACCGGCAATGTCGGTTCGGAGATGATCAAGCGGATCGCGACACGGCCCGATCTCGAACTGGTTGGTGTGCATTGCTACTCGCCGGAGAAGATCGGAAAGGACACCGGTGAGCTGGCCGGCGCGGCGCCCAACGGGGTCAAGGCGACCGGCAGCATCGAGGAGATCATCGCGGCCAAGCCGGACGTGTTGACGTTTCACGGGGTGTTCCCCGACGAGGATCTGTACGTCAAAGTGCTTGAGGCGGGGATCAATATCGTCACCACCGCGGACTGGATCACCGGGTGGCACCGCGACAGGAACCACCCCCATCCGTCCGGCAAACCGGTCACCCAGCTTCTCCGGGAGGCCGCTGAGTTGGGTGGCGCGACGTTCTACGGCACCGGCATGAACCCGGGGCTGAATCAGATTCTGGGCGTGGTGTGTTCGGCCGATGTCGCCGAGATCGAGAACATCACCACGATCGAGTCGGTCGATGTGTCGTGCCATCACTCCAAGGACACCTGGATCGAGGTCGGGTATGGCCTGCCGGTGGACGATCCGGAGATCCCGGTGAAATTGGAAAAGTACACCCGTGTTTTCGCCGACAGCGTGCTGATGATGGCCGACTGCTTCGACCTGCCTTTGGACGAAGTGAAATTCAGTTACGAGTTGGGCGCATGCACCAAGGATGTGGACCTGGGCTGGTACATCCTGCCCAAGGGGTCGCTGGGCGGCAACTACATCAAGTACCAGGGCATGGTGGACGGGGTCCCGCGGGTCGAGACTCATCTGGAGTGGCAGATGACGCCGCACACCGACCCGCACTGGAACATCAAGGGCTGCTACATCACCCACATCACCGGCGACCCGTGCGTCTACAACAAGCACATGATCTTTCCCAAGCCCGATGTGGATCTCTCCGATCCGGCGAATTTCGCGTCGATTGGTATGACAGTCACCGGCATGCCGGCGCTGGCCGCCATCGCGGGCGTTGTCGCGGCACCTCCGGGGTTGATCACCAGCGCCGACCTGCCACTGCGCGGGTTCGCCGGCCGCTTCGAGCGGTAGGCGCCGCGAAACACGATCTTGACAGGGCAAACGTCGCCGCCATCAGAGCTTGACAGCTGCGTAACATTCCCGCCATCGATGGTCCTTAATGTCGGCCGAGCAATCTCCGACAATTCCGATGCGATGCATCGCGGCGATAGGGACTCAATTGAGCGGCAACGCAGTGCGCCTGGCGGCAATCATCAACGTAGAGGCGTACGTGCCTCCTGCAATCAGCTTCGATCCGGGCGAGACGCCGGGCCAGGTTTTCGGCTCCAACGTCTTCACCAAGGCGGAGATGCAGGCGCGGCTACCTAAAGCCGTATACAAGTCCATCGTGGCGACCATCGACAAGGGCACCAAGCTTGACCCCGCGGTCGCCGACGCTGTCGCAGTGGCCCTGAAGGACTGGGCCCTGGAGAAGGGCGCCACCCACTACGCCCACGTGTTCTACCCGATGACCGGCCTGACCGCCGAGAAGCACGACAGCTTCCTGGATCCGGTAGGCGACGGGACCACGCTGGCCGAGTTCGCCGGCAAGACCCTCATCCAGGGCGAACCCGATGCCTCCAGCTTCCCGTCGGGTGGTCTGCGGAGCACCTTCGAGGCACGCGGCTACACCGGCTGGGACGCCACCAGCCCGGCCTACATCCTGGAGAACCCGAACGGCAACACGCTGTGCATCCCGACGGTCTTCGTCTCGATGACCGGTGAGGCGCTCGACTACAAGACGCCGCTACTGCGCAGCCAGCAAGCCATGGGCATACACGCCGAGCGCGTCCTGAAGCTGTTCGGCCATAAGGATCTCAACCACGTCGTGTCATTCTGCGGCCCCGAGCAGGAGTACTTCCTGATCGACCGGCACTTCTTTCTTTCCCGTCCGGATCTGATCAACGCGGGCCGGACACTATTCGGCCACAAACCCCCGAAGGGCCAGGAGTTCGACGACCACTACTTCGGTGCAGTGCCCGAGCGTGTCCTCGGCTTCATGATGGACACCGAACGCGAGCTGTTCAAACTCGGTATTCCAGCCAAGACCCGGCACAACGAGGTGGCCCCCGGCCAGTTCGAGTTGGCGCCGATGTTCGAGCGGGCGAACATCGCCTCTGACCACCAGCAGCTGACGATGACGATTTTCAAGACGCTGGCCAAAAAGCACGGCATGGAATGCCTGTTCCACGAGAAGCCGTTCGCCGGCGTCAACGGCTCCGGCAAGCACGTCAACTTCTCCTTGGGTAATGCCGAGTTGGGTTCGCTGCTGGTCCCGGGCGACACCCCGCACGAGAACGCTCAGTTCCTGGTGTTCTGCGCCGCGGTGATCCGCGCTGTGCACAAGTTCGCCGGATTGCTCCGGGTTTCGGTAGCCTCGGCCACCAACGACCACCGCCTCGGCGCCAACGAGGCACCGCCGGCGATCATTTCGATCTTCCTCGGCGAACAGCTCGCCGACGTGTTCGAGCAGATCGCCAAGGGCGCGGCCACGTCGTCAAAGGGTAAGGGCACCATGATCATTGGTGTCGACACGCTGCCCGCGCTGCCGACCGATCCGGGTGACCGCAACCGCACCAGCCCGTTCGCGTTCACCGGCAACCGGTTCGAGTTCCGGGCGCCTGGCTCCGGACAGACGGTTGCCGTGCCGTTGATCATCATCAACACGATCATGGCGGACTCGCTGGACTACTTGGCCACCAAGCTGGAGAAGGCTGTCGGCGACGGCGAGGACTTCGATAAGGCAGTGCAGACCCTGCTCACCGAGGTCATCACCGAGCACGGTGACGTGGTGTACAACGGCGACGGTTACTCCGAGAAGTGGCAGATCGAGGCGGCCGAGCGAGGCTTGCCGAACCTGAAAACCACGTTGGAGGCCGTCGGCGAGCTGATCACGCCGGAAGCGGTCGAACTCTTCGAAAAGTACTCGGTGTTCAACGAGCGCGAGCTGCACAGCCGCTACGAGGTGCAGTTGGAGCAGTACGTGCTGACCGTCGCGGTCGAGGCGAAGCTGACGCTGGAGCTCGGGACGACGGTCGTCCTGCCGGCCGCGCTCCGCTACCAGACCGAGCTCGCGCAGAATGTCGCGGCGTTGAAGGCCGCCGGCATCGAGCCGAGCACCGCCGCGCTGAAAGCGGTGTCGGCTCCGATCGCCGATCTCGAAGACGGGTTGGCGAGTCTGAAGGCCGCGTTGTCGGACGACTCGGGGGAGTCGGCGCTCGACGAGGCCAAGCATGCGCAGGATGCGCTGCTGCCGGCGATGGAGGCGGTGCGCACCGCCGCCGACACGCTCGAAAGCCTTGTCGCCGATGATCTGTGGCCGCTGCCGACCTATCAGGAGATGCTGTACGTCCTCTAGGTCCCGCGGCGAGCGCGACCCCCTGTACTCTGGACCCAAGCGTTTGTGCCCTGGTTGAGTCCGCAGCCGATGGTGTACGGCGAAAGTTTCACGGGACATCGGTCGACGGCACTCCGTTGTCTCGGCGCCCAATGACTGCGACAACAAGAAGGCGGTGCAGGCATGCCCTCATGGCGGCATCGAAAAGAGCGTGCGGAAGGGGTCGCGACGATCACCGCTAATCGCGAAGTCGCCGCGCAGATCGACATCGAGGTCACCGCGCCCACGACGCTGGAATATCAGGTCGCCGTGGCTCGCCTGCCAGGCCTCGACATTCGTGAATCGTTGGCAATTACGTTGAACGGCAAGGCGCTTGAGCCTCGCGAAATCATCGGGCCACACGAGACGCGGATTCATTCGGTGGTTGTCGACGGGGGATCGGTGAGCATGTCTTACTCGGCGACGGTTGCCGGCGAGGCCGAACCCGCTCCGGTTCGCGACATCGACCTGATCACCTATCTGCGTCCAAGCCGGTACGCCGAGGCCGACAAGTTCTTCGGTTTCGCCGCAACCGAGTTCGGGCAATGCACGGACCCGGCGACCTTGCTTGAAAAGGTGTCGTCTTGGGTGGGCACGCGCCTGGATTACGTTGCGGGGTCCAGTGATCCGATCGACGGCGCCGCCGACACGCTGCTGGCGGGTGCCGGGGTGTGCCGTGACTACGCCCACCTGGTGATCGCGCTGCTGCGGGCGCTGAACGTGCCGGCCCGCCTGGCGGCGGTGTATCCGCCGGGGTGCGATCCGATGGACTTTCACGCGGTGGCCGAGGCGTTCGTCGACGGCGAGTGGCGCGTCGTCGACGCCACGTGCCTGGCCCCGCGGCAGTCGATGGTGCGGATCGCAACCGGCCGGGACGCCGCCGATACCGCGTTCCTGGACAACCACCGGGGCTCGATCACGCTGACGAATATGATGGTCACTGCCTACGTCGACGGCGAGCTGCCATTCGATTCGGTTGACCAACTGGTGAGCTTGCGCTAGCCGAGCCTGCGCTCAGCCGACGCCGAGCCTCTCTCGGATCGTGTCCGTCAGAAAGCGTCGCGTCGACACCGGCCGGAACTTGCGGGCCGCCGCGGTCAAGGCCTCACGGGAATCCGCACTCAGCTCGATATCGGCTGCGGCGACGTTGAATTCGAGCTGCTCGACACTGGATGCCCCGGGAATGGCAACCACATTCGGCAGGCTGACCAGCCAGGCCAGCGCCACCTGGGCCGGCTTGGCGTCGACGTTCTTGGCGACGTCGCGCAACGTCTGCAGCAGCGGCTCGATCCGGCGCAGGTTCTCGGTGCCGAACAGGCGGTTGATCGCCCGCACGCCGCCGGGCCGATTGTCGACGCCGTACTTGCCGCCCAGCAATCCCTGGGCCAGCGGGCTGTAGGCGATCACCACACGGTTCTCCTGCTCGGCGAACGGAACGAGGTTGTCGAGCGCACGTGGATGGGCCAGTGAGAAGTGCACCTGGTTGCTGATCACCGGTCGGCCGAGCGCGGCATCGGCCTGCTTCCAGCGCGACAGCGAATAGTTCGAGACGCCGGCTGCGCCGATCGCGCCGCTGTCGAGCAGGTCACGCATGCCCGGCATGATGACCGAGTCGGGAACCACCGGGTTGGGCTGGTGAATCTGGTAAAGCGGGATGCGCTGCAACTGCAGCCGCCGCGCGCTGAGCCGCTCGCGCTGCTTGACCACGGCAGGAAAGGGCGCCACCGGGAAGATCTTGCTGGCCACCACAACATCTGCGCGCTCGTCGCCGAGCGCCTCACCCAGGATCCGTTCGCTTTTCCCGAGTCCGTACACCTCGGCGGTGTCGAAGAACGTCACGCCCAGGGCGCGGGCGCGATGAACGATGTCATGGGCGGGACCGGACGCATAGCTGTCGCCGTATCCCCATTCGCGCGACCCGAACTGCCAAGTGCCCAGGCCAATGCGGCTGACTTTGCCGATTCCGTCGACGTCCAGATACTTCATCTTGCCCACGCTACTGACGTGGGGGTCACCAAGCCAGGCGCCCGGTGCTCGCTGTCAGCTGATCGCGCCGTGCTTTTGCAGGACCTCCATGACCTGTCGGCTCCGGACGACCTCTTCCCGTTCGCATAACCGCCGCAATTCGGTGACAACCGTCTGCAAGACGTCGAGGCGGGCCGACGCCTGGGTGAGGGTGGCCAGCCAGTTGTCGTAGTCACGCTCGTCGGAGCCGATTTCGGCCACCGCGAAAGAGGTCATGCTCATGCTTCACACTCCCCGGACCTAAGGTGCGCACCGCGCACCGCGTCTTCATTTGTTCGCCGGGATTAGCCGGTCCTCGATGTGTCTAAACTCACAAGTCGGCAGGTCGCCAACTATCCGGAATCGAGGTCCGACCGCTTGGACTGGCTCCTGACGCCGCTGCCTTCGCTGGTGAGTGAGCAGGTCCAAATGGCGGCCGATACGCTGTGCCTGCAGCGGGCTCGTTACAAGAGAGGGCGAATATGTCACGCACAGTTGTGGTTGGCGCGTCGAGTGGACTCGGGCGTTGCATTGGTCTCGGTCTTGCGCAGCGCGGCGGACAGGTGGCGTTGCTCGCTCGGCGTCGCGCGCGTATCGAGGCCGCGGCCGAGGAAGCCGGCCCGAGCGCAGTCGCCGTCGAATGCGACGTCACCGACGAGGCATCGTGTCGCGCGGCCCTCGACGAGGCCGCCGAGGCGCTGGGCGGTATCGATAACCTCATCTACACGCCCGCGATCAGCCCGCTCGTTCGCATGGTCGACACGGGTGCCGAGACGTGGCGGCGCATCTTCGACACCAACGTCATCGGCGCGGCGCTCGCGACGGCCGCGGCGGTGCCGCACCTGACAGCCTCGGGCGGCAAGGCGGTCTACCTTTCGTCTGACGCAGGCACTTTCGGCCCGCCGTGGCCCGGCCTCGGCGCGTACGGCGTCAGCAAGGCCGCGCTGGAAAGACTCGTGGACGCCTGGCGGGCCGAGCACCCCGACATCGGCTTCACCTGCCTCATCGTCGGGGAGTGTGCGGGCGGAGAAGGAGACGCGGCAACGGGAATGAACGTCGGCTGGGATCGCGATCTTGCCATGAAGGCCTACCCGCTCTGGGTGTCCGGCGGCTGCATGCCGGGCAAGCTGATGCCCGTCGACGACCTCATCGAGGTGGTGCAAACGATTCTGCAGACCAATGCGTCGACGTCGATGCCGGTCGTAGTCGCCAGAGGGGCGCCGGCCGGCCCGGTCGCCTTCGCGGATCCCAATTAGCCGCAGCCGCAACGGCGGGAGAACGTCGCCGAACGCGAGCCGAATTCTGGCCGCTGAACCTGATGGCGTCCTTTACAGTTGCGCTGACGATCACGAGCGAAGGAGACGCGATGGCGTGGTTCCTGGCCCTCCAGGGCCCATCCCACACACCCCACCAGTCCTTGGTGTACGAGCTGCAGGACGGGGTGGACGTGGACAAGATCGCCCAGGAGCTGGTCAGTTCCGCGACGCTGGATCGGGTCGTACCCATTCCCGCGGTGCTATCGCAGAACAAGCGTCGGCATCAGAAGGTGACGCTGTACATCCGGCCCGCGGCGTGGGGGCTGTGGTCGTTTTACGAGCTGTCCGATGAAGATCGTCGCGAGATGTTGAAGAACAACCAGATGGTCAACGCGCTCGCCCAGGCTGCGCAGCAGCGCGCCAAGGGAAAGCAGTCGGGCGGCCCGATGACGGTTCAAGTCAATCCGCTCACCGGCCAGGTGGGGCCCGCCAACGTGGGTCAGAAGGCCGACAGCGGCTAGGTACAGCTAGGCGGTGTGCTGAGAGCCGTCGCAGTCGTCGGCCAGCGACGCGGCCCCCAGTGTTGTCAGCATGTCGACCGCGGCCCGTTGCCAGGTGAACATCTCGGCGCGGCGTCTCGCACACGCGCGGCGGTGCTCTTCGGGTCGGCTGACAACCGCGCTGACCGCTTCGGCGATCGCGGCCGGATCGTTATCGGCCAACGCGCCGCTGTCCGCGGTGATGATCTCGCCCAGCGCTGATGTCCGGGAGACCACCGCCGGCGTGCCACAGGCCAGCGACTCCAGTGCGGCCAGCCCGAAGGTCTCGTGCGGTCCCGGCGCGAGCGCGACATCGGCTGAGGCCAGCAGCGCGGCGACGGACTGCCGGTCGGAGATGAAACCGGTGAAATCGATGGGCAATCGAGCGGCCTGACGCTGCAACCTGGCTCGCAGCGGCCCATCGCCAACGACGACCAAGCGGGCCTCGATGCCGGCGTTGCATAGTTCGGCAACCGCGTCGATGCTCCGGTCCGCGCGCTTTTCCACCGATAGGCGGCCACAGTGCACCAGCAGGATCTGCGTCGGCGCCGCCCAGCGCTGACGCACCAGGGCGGAGCGCCGCGACGGGTGGAATGTCTCCAAGTCCACGCCCAGCGGGATGGTGACGGTGTTCGTCGCGCCGATGCGATCGAATTCTTCGCGGGCAAAGCCGGTCGTGCACACCACGGTGTCATAGTTGGCGGCGGTGCGGCGGTTGGCGAAGTCGGCGAACTTCTGCGCGGTCCGGCGCGGAAGTACTTGGGCCGCAAGGCGATCGAGGCGTTCATGGGAGATCATCACCGTGGTGGCGCCGTGTTCGCGTCCCCAACGCCCCAGCGACCTCAGCGTGAGCCGGTCGGAGACCTCCAGGGTACCCGGTCGCAGCGTCTGCAACAACATCCGCACTGGTCCCGGCAGCACGGCGCGGTATCCACCGGTGAACGGAATCAGCCTGGCGGGCACAGTGATTCGTACAACCCCAGTGGACAGCTGGGTGTGCTCGACGTGCCGACCCGGCACGATGAGGAACACCTCGTGACCCGCGGTGCAGTATTCGGCGCCCAGTCTGTCGACGGCGGTGCGAAGGCCGCCGGATCGAGGCCCGTAGAAGTTGGCGACCTGAACAACACGCATCTAGCCAGCAGAACCGGTGCTCGTGTGCGGTCAACGATGTGACATCAACGGTTGGCTGAACAAGCCATGAACTCCGAAAGTCGGCGAAAGGCATGAAACATCGCGGAAACCGAGACGGGCAGTTTTCGGCCTTCGAGCGAGTCGGCACCCGGGTTTCAGGCGACGGCGAGCCGCAGGCGAAAGAGCCTGATCTCGCGCGGTGCGCAGCTGGCGCGATAGCGCTCGTAACCGGCATAGAAGTCGGTGGCCACGTCCCACGCCGCGGCGCGGGCGTCGCCGCTGAGCAGCTCGGCTCGGTACTGCGCCGGTGGACCCTTGAACTCGACCGTGCATTCGGGGTGCGCCAGCAGGTTGGCGCTCCACGCCGGGTGGGGCGGCCGACCATAGTTGGACCCGATGGCAAGCAGCCCGTCAGAGTCGTCGATCAATGTCAGCGGTTGGGTGCGCGGCAACCCGGACTTCGCACCGGTAGTCGTGACCAGCCCCACCTTGTCGATTCCGACCGAACTGAGCCGCCCGTGGGTCCGGGGAATCAGCACCTTGTCGATACGGGGTGCCACATTGATGAGGAAACGGTAGCCGGGCGGACTCATGGCTGCGCGTTCGATCAGCGCCTCATCGAGCCGCAGCCGCCGCCCGCGAATCGGGCTTTCCCGTCGAAGAGACATGGGCCGACGGTACTCAATGCGCGCTCTGCCCACGAGCCCTTTGACGATCAGTCGGGCGTGATAGGCGCAAGTTATCGGACCATCAGAAGCGGGTCTTGGACTTCGGCCGCGCACCGCGGCAACGTGAGAGGCACGCGGGATATCCGCGGTCAACCACCGGGCGCGATCACCGCCACGAAGAGAGGAATCGCTATGACTGCCACCATGGAACGCACCGGCCGCCACTCCATCTCGCTGCTGGAGGGCGAGATCGTCGAGGAATCGGATCTCGGTTCGATCCGACGCGTCACGGCCGACAACTTTCCTACCCTGCAAGGCATGTCGATCAAGCGGGTCGTCATCAACCCCGGTGCGATGCGCACGCCACACTGGCACGCCAACGCAAATGAGTTGACCTACTGCGTTTCTGGCACCTCGCTGGTGTCGGTGCTCGACACCGGGAACAGGTTCTCGTCGTTCACCATCAGCGCCGGTGACATGTTCCACATTGATTCGGGCTCGCTGCACCACATCGAGAACATCGGGCAAGACGTCGCGGAGTTCATCATCGCGTTTCGGCACGAGCGCCCCGAGGACTTCGGGCTGGGCGCTGCGTTCGGCGCGATGACCGACGCCGTGCTGGGAAACACCTACGACCTGGACGCCTCCGACTTCGCGGCGATCCGCCGCACCACCGCTGATCGGGCGTTGGCCGCGCGCTACGGCGAGCCGAAGGTGCCGGGCAACGCCCACTTCAGCGACCCGCACAAGTTTGAAGTCGAGGCGCAGTCACCGCCGATCAGCATCGCCGTCGGCTCTGCCCGGCTGGCCCGGGTGCAGTACTGGCCGGCGCTGAAGGACCTGTCGATGTACTCGCTGCGGATCCGCGAAGACGGGATGCGCGAGCCGCACTGGCATCCGGTCACGGCTGAAATGGGTTACGTGCAAAGCGGTTCGGGTCGGATGACGGTCATGGACCCAGACGGTACAGTCGACACCTGGCACCTCAAGCAGGGTGACGTCTACTTCATCCCGCGGGCTTACCCGCATCACATCGAGGTGATCGAGTCGCCCGGATGGCACTTCACGATCTTCTTCGACCAGCCCACGCCCGGCGACATCGGGTACCGCGCCTCGATCAGCGCCTACTCACGCGAAGTCCTCGCGGCTACCTTCGACACGCATATCGACGACCTGCCAGACTTCCCGTTCACCAAGACCGACCCGTTGATCGTCACGCGCCGCAATCCGCTCGACGAGCATGCCGTTGGTGAGGGATAGTGGGCCGGCGCGCGCAGTCCGGTGAGCATTCCGCAAACCCTCTCGGCTCTATTTGGAATCATTGAGCGGAGCCTAAAATTGGTCTAATGCGCTGGTATTGCCCCCCAAAGCGCGCGGTAGGCTTGTCTCGCGAGTTTCGCCTGGCAATGCCGTAGGCCCTCGCGCCGTGTGATCGAGTTGGGTTTGTTCCGGGGATGGGGGTGTAGATGCGCCAGTTCGCGGCCACGTTCGCCGTGGTCGGCATCGCAATTCTCCTGGCCGGCTGCGGCGGTGGAAGCGACCAAGGCGCCAAGACTTCGACCACCGCCACTTCACTTATTCCGCGTCCTGTCGTCGCGCGTGAGCTCGACGCGCTGCTACTCAGCCCTGAACAGATCAACCCGTTGATGGGCGCGACCGAACTGGCGGTCACCAGAAAGCATGACGCGATGTCTGACGACAGCGCCACGATGCAGCCCAGGGAATGCCTGGCAATCGACGGCGCGGCCCAAGCCCAGGTCTACGACGGCAGTGGCTACACCGCCATGCGTGATCAGGCGCTCAACGATGGCAACAGCTTCACGCACTACGCCGAGCAGGCGGTGGTGCTGTTTCCCACCGCCAAACAAGCCAAGGTCTTCTTTTTTGCGTCGGCCTTACGTTGGCCGGCCTGCCACCAGTACACCCACACCCAGTCCGGGACGCAGTGGACCGTCGCGGAGATATCAGATTCTGACGGCGCGTTGAGCGCTATTGCAACGCAACAGCAGGCGAAGGCCGGCGGTTGGGCCTGCGGTCGGGCGCTGGCGGTCAAGAACAACGTCATCGTCGACGTCAACACCTGTAGCGCCAACCCCGCCAACTCTGCCGTCGACATCGCGAACCAGATCGTCGCGAAAGTAGCGACACGCTAGTCGGGGGAGGCCGGGCCGAGCAGTCGTGCTTCCTCGAGGTCCATCGCGGCCTGCACCTCGAGCAGGACGATGTCGTCGATGCGACGCTGGTCGCGAAGCTCGGTGATGGCGCGACGCTTGTGTTCGAGCACGCCGAGGCGCACCTGCCGAATCAAATCGCTACGCTCCTCGGCGTCGCTGGGGCTTGACCCGTCGTCGCTGATTCTGACCAGCGCAGCGTGTTGCTGGTATTCCTTTTGCAGGCGGGTCTGTAAGTCTTCGGGGACACCGACTTCTGCGGCGACCATCGGCAGCGCGTCGAGCGCCGCCTGAGCGCCGTGACAGCGGGCAAGTCGCAATTCGTCAGCGTGGGCAACGTCCTCCGGAAGCCGAGCCCAGCGAACGATGGCCGGCAACGTGCTGCCCTGGACCAGCACGGTGGTGAGAATCACGAACGTCACCACGAAGATGATCAGGTTGCGATCCGGGAACGGGGCCCCGTTGTGAGTGGTCAGCGGCACCGCTAGTGCCGCGGCGAGCGACACTGCGCCGCGGAATCCGGCCAAATTGGACACCATCCGCTGGCGCCAGTCGATGCGACGGGTGCGCTGCACCTCGCGCCGGTCCACGCTGCGAACCAACATCGTGGTGAATTCTCCCCACCCGATCCGAGTCGCGACGACGACGCCGGTGACAGCGACAGCCAGCACCACGGCGTGGTGGACTCCGCCGTCGACCCGGGAAATGCCCCGCACCGCGCTCGGGATCTGGACGCCGACGAACACCCACAGCGAGCCGTTGATGAGGAATGTCGCGATGTCCCAGAATGCGAAGGACACCAGGCGTGACCGCGCGCGGATCACCCGTGGGGAGAAGTAGGCGAGCACCAGGGCGCACACCAGGACCGCGACGACACCGCTGCAGTCAATCGAGTAGGCGAGCAAGAACGCCGCGAACGGAGTCAGCAAGCTGAGGGCGGCTTCTTCTTGTGGCGCATCGAGTCGCTGCCGCACCAGGATCATCACTCCGGCGACGAGCAGCCCGGCGGCAATGCCACCGAGGTAAGAGAGGACGAATCGGATGCTGAGGGCCGCCGGGCTGACGGGTGCGCCGCCCATCGCGACCGAGACAGCCACGCCGAAGAGGACGAGTGCGGTTCCGTCGTTGATGATGCTTTCGGCTTTCAGCACCGTCACGGTCCGACGCGGCAAGCGCTTCGCCAGGCCGGCGACGGCGGCGGCGTCGGTCGGGGAGAGCACGGCGCCGAGGACCGACGCCGCGTGTGATTCCATTCCGAACGCCCGCGCCGTCCACGTCACCGCTATCGCGCTGGCAATCACCAAACCGATGCTGAGAAGCACAATGACTCGCAAGTTGGCACGGATCTCGCGAAAGCTGGTGTTCAGGCTTTCCCAGTAGAGGATTGCCGGCAAGAACAGCAGCAGCACGATCTCGCCGTCGAGCCGAACGCTGCCGAACTGTGGGATCAAACCCAGCAGTGCGCCGAGCCCGATGAGCAGAACCGGCGGGCCCACGCGGTAGCGCCGGCCCAGCACCGTCCCCACGATGACAATCGCAAATAGCGCAACGATGACGACAAGCCCGAACACCAGCACATCATGCGGTAGAACCGGTCAACTTTCACATCGGCGGTTCTGCTGGGCGTGGCGTTTTGTACCAAGACGATCACAGGCCCATACCGATACGCACGCAAGTCTGGCGCGGCCGGTTGCGTGCGCAAATCATGGCACAGTGCCCGATGCTGGATCACGCTCGCGAATTGTCAGCATCGGCAGGTGATTTCTCGTCGCTTTATCGGCGACGGACGCATGGTCAATACGGAGGTAGGCACAGCATGACGATGGATATGCACGGGGGTCGCATCCTCGAGACCGCGAAAGGCATTCTCATCGGCGTGCGCCGGTGCCCGTCGGAAACTGCTTTCCACGAGTTGCTCAGCGCCGCACGACGTCACAGGATGCCGGTGTTCGCGATGGCGTGGGCGCTTGTTCATCTCGCCAACGGTGGCGAGAGGTCCGACGCCTCTATCGATGCTCAGTCAGCGGCACACGACGAATGGGGTGCGCTCTTTCCCGAGCCGGCGTTGTCGGTCGGCTGATCGGATTTTGCGCGAAAACCTTTCGGCGCCTAACGAAATCAGCCCGGTGGCGTCCAGGCGATCGGCAGTGTTTTGATGCCGTGGATGAACTGCGACAGCAATCGTGCCGGCTCGTCGGTGGCGACAACATCGGGTATCTCGCGGTGCAGTTCCTCGAACATG
>DASQRI010000426.1:0-3043 GCA_035642975.1 Mycobacterium sp. | reverse complement strand
GAACTGCCAGGTGTCGGAGCCGTCCTCGTTGTGCACCAAGCGCGGGGCATCGTCGACGTATTTCTGGGGTAGGTGGTCTTTGAACATGTCCGGCGGCTCGACGGTGTGGTCGTCGACGCTGATCAAAATCATGTCGTCTTTATTCACTGGCCGTTCCTCTCCATCGGGGGTCATTCGCGGCCCACCTGGTCTTCGGCTGACGGTTGATCGATGGTCGTGCAGACCTGAGGCCGGCCCATCGGCGAACCGCTACGCCGTTGAGTTCTCCCGTGTGATGAAAATTATCTTCTCAGATCGCGAGAATCAACATCTTGAGGCTACCCCTGCCAGGTTCAGCCTCCCGTCGGGGCGGCCACCAGGCCCGCACCGGCATGCGACGTTCCCGCAGGTGGGATGGCAGACATTGACCAATCCGGGAGTTCGTGGAAACCTATTGATCAAATATGAGAATATGATTCTCTTAAGTGAGGAGGCCAGATGCGGCTGTCCCCGTTGCCGGCGGACCAGTGGGACGACGCTGCCCGGCATGCGGTGTCCGGCATGCTGCCCGAAGAGCGCCGGAACCCTCGAGACGCGGGCACCCTGCTGTCCACTTTGGTGCGCCACCCCGAGCTCACCCGGGCGTATCTCCGCTTCAGCACCTACCTGCTGTACGGGTCGACGCTGCCGCCCCGCATCCGCGAGCAGGTCATTCTGCGCGTCGCGCACCGTCGGGGCTGCACCTACGAGTGGTTGCATCACGTGGAGATGGCCAAAAAACTCGGATTGTCCGACGCCGACATCGAGGCCGTGCAATCCGGCGACGCGACCGACGAGTTCAATCGCGCGTTGTTACACGTCGTCGACGAGCTCGACGAAAAGACCAATGTGTCCGACCAGACGTGGGCGGCTCTCGGCGAACGGCTCGACGAGCGGCAGCGAATGGACTTGATCTTCACGGTCGGCAACTATGTCGCACTTGCAATGGCACTGAACACTTTTGGCGTCGAGGTCGAAGGCGACCACGATGGCGAGACAAAAGAGAGGTAAGAACGTTGCCGCACTTCCCTAAACCCGCCGTCGGCAGCTGGACGGAGAACTACCCCGAATTAGGCACCGCGCCGGTCGATTACACCGATTCGATCGATCCGGCGTTCTTTGAGGCCGAACGCAACGCGATCTTCAAGAAGACGTGGCTCAACGTCGGTCGAGTCGAGCGACTGCCGCGGACCGGCAGCTACTTCACCAAGGAACTGCCGTCGGCGGGTCCGGGCATGTCGGTGATTGTCGTCAAGACCAAGGACGGCGCGATCAAGGCGTATCACAACGTGTGCCGGCACCGGGGAAACAAGTTGGTGTGGAACGACTACCCGCACGAGGAGACCTCGGGCACCTGCCGCCAGTTCACCTGCAAGTACCACGCGTGGCGCTACAGCCTGGACGGCGACCTGACCTTCATCCAGCAGGAGGATGAGTTCTTCGACGTGGACAAGAGCCAGTTCGGACTGGTTCCGGTGCGCTGCGAGTTGTGGGAAGGGTTCATCTTCGTCAACTTCGACGACCATGCGAAACCGCTCACCGACTACCTCGGATCACTGGCCAAGGGCATCGAAGGCTACCCCTTCCACGAGATGACCGAGTACTACTCCTACCGGGCGGAGGTCGGCAGCAACTGGAAGCTGTTCATGGACGCGTTCGCCGAGTTCTACCACGCACCGGTGTTGCACCAGGGGCAGTACACCAAGGAAGAGGCTGCCAAGATCCAGAAGTACGGCTTCGAGGCGCTGTACTACGAGATGGCGAGTCCGCACGCGATGATCTCGACCTGGGGCGGTCAGGCGCCCCCCGCGGACATGGACATGGTCAAACCGATGGACCAGCTGTTACGCAGCGGACTGTTCGGTCCCTGGGACAAGCCGGAGGTTATGGAAAAACTCGACCAGCTGCCGCCGGGCGTCAACCCGAAGAAGGTGCCGCAGTGGGGTATCGACGAGTGGCACTTCTACCCGAACTTCATGCTGTTGATCTGGGAGCCCGGCTGGTTTTTGACCTATCACTACTGGCCGACCGCCGTCGACAAGCACATCTTCGAATGCACGCTGTATTTCGTTCCGCCGCGTAATGCCCGGGAGCGCCTCGCCCACGAGTTGGCGGCGGTGACGTTCAAGGAGTACGCGCTTCAGGACGCCAACACCCTGGAAGCAACCCAGACCATGATCGGCACCAAGGTGGTCAAGGACTTCCCGCTTTGCGATCAGGAGATCATGCTGCGCCATCTGCACAAGGTGACCGGTGACTACGTGAGGGAGTACGCCAGCAATGGCCACCACTGAGAAGCTGCCCGCCGAATTCTCCTACCTGGAGCCATATTTGGAGTGGGATCTGGCTCACGAGCCCGATCGCTACGCCAAGCGGCTGGCCTCGTCGATGACTGAGATGCAGGCGTTCTACGACGTGGCGTTTCCCCGGTTGAACGACGTCATCGAATACTGCGACAAATTCCCGCTCGACGATCTGCCCGAGGACGCACAAACCCTGATGCACCTGATGCAGTCGCTGGTCATGGTGTCGTTTCCGATCGAGGCGTGGAAGCAGCCGCGGGTCCCTGACAGTGGCGCGGCCTGGGTGGAGTTGATCAGGGAACCGGTGATCTGAGGGTGCTGACGCTCAAGGCGGCCGGGCTGCTCGACGTTGACGCGGGCGAGATCGTCTCACCGGGCATCCTTCGGGTCGAAGCGGACCGGATCGTCGGCGTCGGCGGCAATCCCGAAGGCGAAATCGTCGATCTCGGCGAGCAGATCCTGCTGCCCGGGCTGATGGACATGGAGGTCAACCTGTTGATGGGCGGGCGCGGGGAGAAACCCGGGCTGTCCCAGGTGCAGGACGATCCACCCACCCGGATGCTGCGCGCGGTCGGCAACGCCCGCCGGACGCTGCGGGCGGGATTCACCACGGTGCGCAACCTCGGTCTGTTCGTCAAGACCGGCGGCTATCTGCTCGACGTCGCGCTCGGGAAAGCGATCGATGCCGGCTGGATCGATGGCCCGCGGGTGGTGCCCGCCGG
>DASQRI010000425.1:0-9272 GCA_035642975.1 Mycobacterium sp. | reverse complement strand
ACGGCATGCTGAGCCCGGTCGGCGTGCCCGCCCGAGATGCACTGAGCGCGGGTTTCGCTGAAGGCTTCGACCCCAACGGTATTCCCGCCGACGTCTCAGCCGACCCGGTAATGGAACGCCCGGGTGATCGCAGTTTCACCGACAACGACGAGTTGACCACCGGCAGCGAAGCCGGCACCGAAGGCGGCACCACGGCGGCGCCGGGAATCAACGGGTCGCGTGCCCGGCTGCCTTACAACCTGGACCCGGCCCGCATCCCGGTCCTGGGCAGCTGGCGCCCCGGTGTACAGGTGCCCGCCCGGCTGCGCTCAGCGTGGTACCGGCTGCCTTCGAACGCCGAGCGGAACCAGGCTGGGCCGCTGCTCGTCGTGTCGGCGGCGGGCCGGTTCGACCCGCGCGAGGTAGCAGTGCAGTGGGCCACTGATCAGGGAGCAGCCGACGGTAAACCCGGCGGCACCGTCAGCTTCGCCGATGTCGGGGCACAACCGGCGTGGCGCAACCTGCGGGCGCCGCTGTCCGCCGTGCCGCCCAACGCCACCCAGATCCGGGTCGTCGCCAGCGACGAGGACCTGGCACCGCAACACTGGATCGCGGTCACGCCGCCGCGGATAGCGCATCTGCGGACGCTGCAGGATGTGGTGGGCTCCAAGGACCCGGTACTGCTGGACTGGCTGGTCGGCCTGGCATTTCCGTGCCAGCGCCCGTTCGACCACCGCAACGGTGTCATCGAAGCACCGAAGTGGCGGATCCTGCCCGACCGGTTCGGTGCTGAGGCCAACTCCCCGGTGATGGACAACAACGGCGGCGGCCCGCTGGGCGTCACCGAGTTGTTGGTGAAGGCGACCACGGTGGCCACCTATCTGAAGGATGACTGGTCCCGCGATTGGGGTTCGCTGCAGCGGTTGACGCCGTACTACCCGAACGCCGAACCGGCCCGTCTCGACCTTGGTTCGGCCACCCGCAGCGGCCTGTGGAGCCCGGCGCCGCTACGGCAGTAGCTGCTCAGACGGGGCTGCTTAGACGAGGATCTGGCGTCGACCGGCGCGGAAAGCGGTGACGCAGGCGGTGAGCGCGAGCACCGCGAACACGGCAAACGCCCAGCGAGCCGCCGTTACCCCGCCGCCGTCGGCAAGGTTCACCACGACACCGGCAAGCCCCGCGCCGAACGCGCCGAAGATCAACTGCACCGAGTTGATCGCGGTCGCCGCGGCTCCGCCTTCAGCGGGGTCGTCGACATCGCTCATCGCCCACGCGGACAGGTGCGGCCAAGCGGCGCCGATACCGACGCCAACGGCCAGCAGCCCCAACGCGCACAATATGATGATTCCCGCCGTCGCACCCTGGACGTGCATCGCCCCGGCCAGAGCCAAACCGAGCGCCATCACCACCGGCGCCGCGATCACCACGCCGACGATCGTCCGGTTCCTGTTCAGCGATCCGCTGCCCAGTCCGCTGATCGTCCAGCCCAGCGACAGTGCCGCGCCCAGCAAGCCGGCCATAATAGGCCCTAAATGAGCCAGCCGCTGGCCGAACAACGGCACATAAAGGTCGACCTTGGTGGCGGCAACCAGCAGTCCAAGGGTCAGATAGACCCACTTCAGCGGGCCGAAGCCGTAGACGCTGGCGGGCAGTACCGCGGTGTCCATTCGCCGATCGACGATCAAGAACATTCCGACCAGCGCGGCGCCGAGGATCAGCAGGCCGGTGGTCGCGACGGTGTTATGCGGCACAGACGCCACGCTGACCGCCAGCGCCGCGGCGCCCAGCAAGACCACCGACGGCACCGGAATTCGTGCCGCAGCGTGCTCGGTGTTCTGGTCGCAGCCGTCGTCCACCGACAGCAGGCCCGGTGCCAGCACGGCCATCGCCACACTCAGCATGGCCAGCAAGCCAAACGCCCACCGCCATGCGCCGAACTGCGCGAAAAAGCCTCCCAGCGCGGGCCCGACCAGGGCGCCGATACCCCACGTCGAGGCGGCCATGGCCGAACCGCGGCTCCACAGCGAACGCGGCAGCACGGCGTTGATCACCGCGAAACTCAGCCCGCACAGCAGACCGCCCGCCAGGCCCTGAAGGAAGCGGCCCGCCAGCAACACCTCCATGTTCGGCGCGGCCGCACACACCAGGCTGCCGACGCCCAACACCGCGAAGCCCAGCAGATAGGAGACGCAGGCGCCGACGCGGTGCAGAGCCGCATTGACCGTCGCCGCGGCTACCACCGACCCGACCAGGTACAGAGTTGTCACCCATGCGTAGATCCGCTCGCCGCCGATCTCGGCGACGGTGCTCGGCAACATGCTGATCGTCAGGAACTCGTTGGTGGAATACAGCACCACGCCCCCGGCGACCACAGCCGAGGTGCGCAGGTACGGGGCACTCCACAACTCACGCCAGTGGCCGGTGGCGATTTGTTTCTGATCCGTTAAATTCACCACCGCTGAACCACTAAACCATGTTCGGGCTGAGGAGTCGAACCCTGCCGAAAGCTGCGTTGGGCCTCGTCGAACAGGCCGAACCGGGTTGTTCGACGCACTGACCTGCACCGCCGTCGGCTGATTTCACCGCGGTCCGGTTCGCATCATGGGCGGACTTATTTTCGATCGCCCGGCGCCGACGCGGGCTGCATCGTCAGCAGACTCACCGCCGTCGCCTACCATCGTGCCTCGTGCCCCACGACGACAGCGAGCGATCGCCGCATCGGCTCGCGCGCCTGGTCGCCATCGTCGCGGGTATCGCCGGCGCGCTGCTGTGCGCGGTGGTTCCATTGCTTCCGGTCCAGCAGACCACCGCGACGATCCAGTGGCCGCAGGGAGTCACCGCCGACGGCCACGTCACCGATATCACGGCGCCGCTGGTATCCGGAGCACCGCGGGCGCTGGACATTTCCATCCCATGCCAGGCGATCGCCACGCTGCCCGCCGACGGCGGCCTGGTGATCTCGACGCTGCCGGTCAACGGGTTCGAAACCAGCAAAAGTGGGCTGTTCGTCCGGGCCAACAAAGACACGGTGGTCGTCGCGTTCCGGGACTCGGTCGCCGCGGTGGCGCCCCGCTCCGCCGTCGCGGCGGGCGCCTGCAGCGCACTGCACATCTGGGCGGACGCCGGCGGTGCGGGCGCGAGCTTCGACGGGATCCCCGGCGCCGCCGGCACGCTCGCCCCGGAGAAGAAGCCCGCGGTCGGGGGGCTCTTCACCGATCTGAAGGTGAACGCGCAGCCGGGGCTGTCGGCCCGCATCGACGTCGACACCCGCTTCATCGTCGCCCCGACGCTGCTCAAGCGAGCTGTGATCGCCCTGGGCGGGCTGGCGGTGCTGACCGCGATCGCCGCGCTGGCCGTGCTCGACCGGCAGTCGGGGCACCGGACGCCGCGTAACTGGCGGCACGTGCCGATAGTGCGACTCTCCCCCGCAAGCGGGAGGTACCCCCACCTCAGGCCGCCCGACGGCCCGCATCGTCGTCGCATGTTCGGAACCGGCTTCGCCGGCTGGCTGGCCGATGCCGGGGTGATCTCGACGCTGCTGCTCTGGCACGTCATCGGCGCCACCTCGTCAGATGACGGCTACAACCTGACCATCGCGCGCGTTTCGGGGCAGGCCGGTTATGTGGCCAACTACTACCGGTTCTTCGGGACGACTGAGGCGCCGTTCGACTGGTACCAATCGGTGCTGGCTCAGCTGGCGTCGGTGAGTACCGCCGGTGTCTGGATGCGGCTGCCCGCGACGCTGGCCGGGATCGGCTGCTGGCTGATCATCAGCCGCTACATGCTGCGGCGGCTGGGCCCCGGCAAGGGCGGCCTGGGCAGCAACCGGGTGGCGGTGTGGACGGCGGGCGCGGTGTTCCTGGCCGCCTGGCTGCCGTTCAACAACGGCCTGCGACCCGAGCCGCTGATCGCGTTGGGCGTGATCGTCACCTGGGTGCTGGTGGAGACCGCGATCGCCACCCGTCGGCTGGTCCCGGCGGCGTTGGCGATCGTCGTGGCGATGCTGACCGCGACGCTGGCACCGCAAGGACTGATCGCGGTCGCGGCGCTGCTGACCGGAGCGCGGGCGATCGCGCAGATCATCGTGCGGCGCCGGGCGACCGACGGCCTGTTGGCGCCGTTGGCGGTGCTCGCCGCGTCGCTGTCGCTGATCAGCATCGTGGTGTTCCGCTCGCAGACGCTGGCCACCGTCGCGGAGTCGGCGCGGATCAAATACAAGGTCGGGCCGACGATCGCGTGGTACCAGGAGTTCCTCCGCTATTACTTCCTGACCGTCGAGAGCAACGCCGAAGGGTCGATGACGCGGCGATTCGCCGTCCTGATCATGCTGCTGTGCCTGTTCGGGATGCTGGTTGTGCTGCTGCGGCGCGGGCGGGTGCCAGGGCTGGCCAGCGGCCCGGCCTGGCGGCTGATCGGCACGACCGCGATCGGCCTGCTGCTGCTGCATTTCACGCCGACCAAGTGGGCGATTCAGTTCGGCGCGTTCGCCGGGCTGGCCGGCGCGCTGGGCGCGGTCACCGCGTTCGCCCTGGCGCGGATCGGCCTGCACAATCGCCGCAACCTGACGCTGTACGTCACCGCGCTGCTATTCATGTTGGCGTGGGCGACGTCGGGCATCAACGGCTGGTTCTACGTCAACAACTACGGCGTCCCGTGGTTCGACATCCAGCCGGTCATCGCCAGCCATCCGGTCACGTCGATGTTCCTGACGCTGTCGATCCTGACCGGTCTGCTGGCCGCCTGGCAGCACTTCCGGATGGACTACGCCGGGCATACCGAAGTCAAGGACAACCGGCGCAACCGCGTCCTGGCGTCCACGCCGCTGCTGGTCGTGGCGGTGATCATGGTCTTCGGTGAGGTCGCGTCGCTGGCCAAGGGGGCCGTGCTGCGCTACCCGCTCTACACCACCGGCAAGGCGAACTTCGCCGCGATAGCCTCCGGGCTGTCACCGAACAGCTGCGCAATGGCCGACGATGTGCTGGCCGAACCCGACCCCAATACCGGCATGCTGCAACCTGTTCCAGGGCAGGAGTACGGCCCCGCCGGCCCGCTCGGCGGAATCAACCCGGTCGGCTTCACGCCACAGGGAGTCGGCGACGACCTGCAATCCGATCCGGTGGTGACCAAACCGGGTGTGGTGAACTCCGACGCCTCGCCCAACAAGCCCAACGCGTCGATCACGGACTCGGCCGGCACCGCCGGCGGCAAAGGCCCGACGGGGGTCAACGGCTCGCAAGCCGCCCTCCCGTTCGGCCTCGACCCGGCCCGCACCCCGGTGATGGGCAGCTACGGCGAGAACAGCCGGGCCGCCACCGCCACGTCGGCGTGGTACCAGATGCCGCCGCGCACGCCGGATCGGCCGCTGCTGGTGGTCGCCGCCGCGGGGGCGATCTGGTCCTACAAAGAGGACGGCGACTTCATGTACGGCCAGTCGCTGCGGCTGCAGTGGGGTGCGGCCAAACCCGATGGCAGCGTCCAGCCACTCGGGCTGATGTTCCCGATCGACATTGGGCCACAGCCCGCTTGGCGTAACCTGCGCTTCCCACTGAGCTGGGCACCGCCGGAGGCCAACGTCGCCCGCATCGTCGCCTATGACCCCAACTTGAGCGAGGACCAGTGGTTCGCGTTCACCCCACCGCGGGTGCCGGTGACCAAGACACTGCAGCAGCTGCTCGGGCCGCACCAGCCGATCCTGATGGACATCGCGACCGCCGCGAATTTCCCGTGCCAGCGGCCATTTTCCGAACATCTCGGCGTCGCCGAGCTGCCCGAGTACCGCATCCAGCCCGACCACAAACAGACCTCGGCGTCGTCGAACCTGTGGCAGGCGTCGAAGTCCGGTGGCCCGTTTCTGTTCACCCAGGCATTGCAGTGGACGTCCACCATCCCGACCTACCTGAACGGCGACTGGTACCGGGACTGGGGGCAGGTCGAGCAGTACCACCGCTGGTTCCCACTGGACGTCGCTCCTGACGCCGATATTCAACAGGGCGTCACGACCGTGTACGGCTGGAGCCGACCAGGACCGATTCGAGCACTCCCGTGAGCACACACACCGAGCACCCGGACGTCATCACGGCAGACAACGTCGGCGGCAATACACAGGTGACCCGTTGGGTGGCCACCATCGCCGGCCTGATCGGGTTCTTCCTGTCGGTCGCCACCCCATTGCTGCCTGTCGTACAAACCACCGCGCAGCTCAACTGGCCGCAGCAAGGCCAACTGAAAAGTGTTACCGCGCCGCTGATTTCGCTGACGCCGGTCGACTTCCACGCCACCGTGCCGTGCCAGGTGGTGCGCAGCGTGCCGCCCAACGGCGGGATCGTGCTGGGCACCGCGCCCAAGCAGGGTAAGGACGCCAACCTCAACGCGCTGTTCGTGGTGGTCAGCAAACAACGGGTGGACGTCACCGACCGCAACGTGGTGATCCTGTCGGTGCCGCGCGATCAAGTCGAAGGGGGCGCAGATGCCCCCGGATGTTCCAGCATCGACATCACGTCCACGCTGGCTGGGACGTTCGCCACCTTCGTCGGGCTCAAGGATCCGTCCGGCGGTCCGCTGCGCAGCGGCTACCCCGACCCCAACCTGCGCCCGCAGATCGTCGGGGTGTTCACCGATCTGACCGGACCGGCGCCGCCGGGGCTGCAACTTTCGGCGACCATCGACACCCGGTTCTCCACCACCCCAACCACGTTGAAGCTGTTCGCGATGGTGGGCGCGATCCTGGCGACGATCGTCGCGCTGGTCGCGTTGTGGCGTTTGGACCAGTTGGATGGACACCGGATGCGCCGACTCATCCCGGCGAACTGGCGCACGTTCACCCTTGCCGACGCGACGGTGATATTCGGGTTCGTGCTCTGGTGGGTGATCGGGGCGAACTCGTCGGACGACGGCTACATCCTGGGCATGGCCCGGGTGGCCGACCGGGCCGGTTACATGTCGAACTACTTCCGCTGGTTCGGCAGCCCGGAAGACCCGTTCGGCTGGTACTACAACCTACTGGCGCTGATGACCCACGTCAGCGACCAGAGCCTGTGGATCCGGTTGCCCGACTTGGTCGCTGGACTGGTGTGTTGGCTGCTGCTGTCCCGCGAGGTGTTGCCCCGGCTGGGGCCGGCGGTGGCGTCCAGCAAGGCCGCCAACTGGGCGGCCGGGATGGTGCTGCTCACCGCGTGGATGCCGTTCGACAACGGCTTGCGGCCCGAGCCGATCATCGCGGTGGGTTCGCTGATCACCTACGTGCTCATCGAGCGCTCGATACGGTACAGCCGGATGACTCCGGCGGCGCTGGCGGTGATCAGCGCGGCGTTCACCCTGGGCGTGCAGCCCACCGGTCTGATCGCGGTGGCCGCGTTGGTGGCCGGTGGTCGGCCCATCCTGCGGATCCTGGTCCGCCGCCATCGCGTGGTCGGCACCTGGCCGTTGGTGGCGCCAATGCTGGCCGCCGGCTCGGTCATCCTGACGGTGGTGTTCGCCGATCAGACCCTGGCAACGGTGTTGGAAGCCACCAGGATTCGCACCGCGATCGGACCCAGCCAGGCTTGGTACACCGAGAACCTGCGGTACTACTATCTGTTCCTGCCTACCGTCGACGGTTCGCTGTCGCGCCGGTTCGGCTTCCTCATCACCGCGCTGTGTCTGTTCACCGCCGTCTTTATCATGTTGCGGCGCAAGCGAGTTCGTGGCGTGGCCCGCGGACCGGCGTGGCGGCTGATGGGCGTCATCTTCGGCACGATGTTCTTCTTGATGTTCACCCCCACCAAGTGGGTGCACCACTTCGGGCTGTTCGCCGCGGTCGGCGCGGCACTGGCCGCGTTGACCACGGTGCTGGTGTCACCTGCGGTGCTGCGCTGGTCGCGCAACCGGATGGCGTTCCTGGCCGCGGTGATGTTCCTGCTGGCGGTGTGCTTCGCCACCACGAACGGCTGGTGGTACGTATCCAGCTACGGCGTGCCGTTCAACGCGGCCATGCCGAAAATCGGTGGAATCAGCGTCAGCGCAATCTTTTTCGCATTATTTGTATTGACGGCCCTGTACGCGGTCTGGCTGCACTTCGCTTCCCGTGACCATGGCGAGGGACGCCTGGCGCGCGCGCTGACTGCGGCGCCGGTGCCGATCGCGGCCGGCTTCATGGCGCTGGTGTTCATCGCATCGATGGTGATCGGCATCGTCCGGCAATACCCCACCTACTCCAACGGCTGGTCCAACATTCGGGCCTTCGCCGGTGGCTGCGGGCTGGCTGATGACGTGCTCGTCGAACCCGACACCAACGCCGGCTTCATGGCGACGCTGCCGGGCAGCTCAGGCCCTGACTCTTGGGGCCCGCTCGGAGCGCTGGGTGGGGTCAACCCGGTCGGCTTCAGCCCCAACGGGGTTCCGCCTCACACCGTTGCGGAAGCGATCGTGATGCACCCGAACCAGCCGGGCACCGACTACGACTGGGACGCCCCGACCAAGCTGAAGACGCCCGGTGTCAACGGCTCGACGGTTCCGCTGCCGTACGGCCTTGACCCGCAACGGGTTCCGGTCGTCGGCAGCTACACGACCGGGGCCCAGCAACAAAGCAAGCTGGCGTCGGCCTGGTACCGGCTGCCCCGTCCGGACGACGGACATCCGCTGGTGGTGGTGACCGCGGCGGGCAAGATCGCCGGCAACAGCGTGCTGCACCACCACACCGACGGGCAGACCGTCGTGCTGGAATACGGTAAGGCCGGCCCGAACGGTGACGTGGTGGCGGCCGGACGGCTGGTGCCCGACGATCTGTACGGCGAGCAACCGAAGGCGTGGCGCAACCTGCGGTATGCGCGATCCAGGATCCCCGCCGACGCGGTGGCCGTCCGGGTCGTCGCCGAGGACCTGTCCCTGACGCCGGAGGATTGGATTGCGCTGACTCCGCCGCGGGTGCCCGAACTGCGCTCCGTGCAGGAATACCTCGGGTCGACGCAGCCGGTGCTGATGGACTGGGCGGTCGGTCTGGCTTTCCCGTGTCAGCAGCCGATGCTGCACTCCAACGGCGTCGCCGACATCCCGAAATTCCGTATCACGCCGGATTACACGGCCAAGAAGATGGACACCGACACCTGGGAGGACGGTGTTAACGGCGGCCTGCTGGGCATCACCGATCTGCTGCTGCGCGCACACGTGATGGCCACCTACCTGTCGCACGACTGGGCCCGCGACTGGGGCTCGCTGCGCAAGTTCGACACGCTGGTCGACGCCCCGCCCGCGCAACTGGATCTCGGTACCGCCACCCATTTCGGCTGGTATTCGCCGGGCAAGATTCGGATCAAGCC
>DASQRI010000424.1:0-9619 GCA_035642975.1 Mycobacterium sp. | reverse complement strand
CAGGCCTACGACGCGGCCTACGACCGGTTGTTCACCGCACTCGACTGGGTCAGCGATCGGCTGGAAAATCAGCGGTACCTTGTGGGCGACACGATCACCGAAGCCGATGTCCGGTTGTTCACCACGCTGGCCCGCTTTGATCCCGTCTACCACGGGCACTTCAAGTGCAATCGAAGCAAGCTTTCAGAGATGCCGGTGCTGTGGGCGTACGCGCGAGACCTGTTCCAGACGCCGGGCTTTGGCGATACCGTCGACTTCGTCCAGATCAAGCAGCACTACTACATCGTGCACAAGGACATCAACCCCAGCGGCGTCGTGCCGAAGGGGCCGGAGCTGGCTAACTGGCTGACACCGCACGGACGGGAAGCATTGGGCGGCAAGCCTTTCAGCGATGGCACACCACCCGGGCCGACACCCGACGCCGAACGGGTGCCCGTCGGCCACGGCGTCGAGCCGGGTTAGCTCCAGACCGTTCGCACCGACCACTCGGCGTGCGGCACACCCTGCAGCTCGCCGGACCGGTCGACAACCAGCGTCATCAACTGCACGGCGATCCCGGTCAGCCGACCATGATGCGAATCGACGGTGGGGATGGTGACCGCCAGTCGGTTACCCGGGCGGTAGAACGTCGTCATCGGGATGACGGAATCCTCATACACCCGCAATAGCCACCAGGGTGCCTGCCCGATCGACGGCGGCACCGAAAGCTGCACCGGATCAAGCGAATTCACCCGCAGCTCGCCTTGGGTCTGCGGATTTTGACAGTTAGTCAGGTCGAGCACGCTGCAGTATCGGTACGGCCCGACCCGGGTCAGCTGGCCGTGCGAGTACGCGCTGATCTCTGGGTGCTCGGCGCCATGCCCGCGTGCCAGCAGCCAGGCTCCGACACCGCCGGCCGCCGCCAACACCAGCGCGGCCGCCATCACGGCGGCAACCACTGGCTTTCGTGTCGGCTTCACTCGCGTGGCACCGCCGCGGTGTCACGCTCGCTGGGCTCGCCTTCCTGCTCGACCATTACCGGCCGGTTGCCTCCCAGCCCCGGGATCAGCGAGTCACCGTGGAAGCTGACCACCGTCTGCGCCAAACCCAGGATCAGCACCGACCCGACGACGCTGAAGCCGACCCACAGGTCGGTGTAGAGCAGCACGCCCAGCGCGCCGCCCAGCACCCACGCCAATTGCAGTGTCGATTCGGAACGCCCGAACGCCGATGCGCGCGATTCCTCCGGCAAGTCGTCCTGCAACGACGCGTCCAGTGCGGCCTTCGCGATCGCGCTCGATCCTGACGTGACCAAGGTCGCGACGGCGGCCATCAGCAGGTTGCCCGCCACCGCCGCTGCCAGCGCGATGACGGTGACCGCCAAGGTGCAGCGCACCACCAGCACCGCGGGCCTGCCCAGGCGCAGGCGCGCGCTGGCGAAGTTCCCGGCGAAGTTGCCGATGGCCGCGGCCGCGCCGATCAGTCCCAACATGCCCAGCTGCACCCAGCCGTTGGCGTCACGGGCCTTGGCGACGAAAGCCGGATACAAAAACAGGAACCCGACCATGACCTTGATCGTGCAGTTGCCCCACAATGCGGTAATAATGTTGCGGCCCAACGGTTGCCGAAGCGCCCCGCTTGCCCTGCGGACCTCGTCGGGCCAACTTCGGCGTTGCTGACCTTGGCGATAACTCAAGGTCGTGGGAACTTCCCCGGCGGTTACTTCGACCCAACGCGGAATCCGCATCGACAGCCAGGCGCCCGCCACGGTCGCCGCGATGACGACGAACAATGCGCCGGGCAGATGGAGCATACGGTCGCAGGCGTACTCGATACCGCCCGCGATGCCGCCGCCGACGATGGTGCCGCCCAGCAGACCGAACATGGTCAGCCGGGAGTTCACCCGCACCAGGTCGATGGTCGGCGGCATCACCCGCGGCGTCACCGCGCTGCGCAGCACGCTGAACGACTTCGAGAACACCATCATGGCCAGCGCACACGGGTACAGCACCCAGGACGGGAAGTTTCCGGTGGCGCCGTCGTAGTTGGCGATCAGCACCACCGCCAATCCGGTGCGCACGGCGAACGAAGCGGCCAGCGCGACCCGTCGACCGTGCTGCAGCCGGTCGAGCGCCGGCCCGATCAGCGGCGCGATCACCGCGAACGGGGCGATCGTGATCAACAGGTACAGCGCGACCCTGTCCTTGCTTTCCCCGGTGGCCGCGGCGAAGAACAGCGTGTTGGCCAGCGCGACGGCCATCGCGGCGTCGGTGGCGAAGTTGGCCACCACCGGCCAGGTCAACGCGGTCAGCCCGGATTTGTCGGCGCCGTCCGCGGTGGCGGCTCGCTGCACCAGCCAGTACATCCGCGAACCCATCTCGCGGCTACGCTGCGCGGCCGCGCGGGTGACGGTGACCCGGGCACCGCCCGGGCCGTTGCGCGACGGCTCACTACGACGCTCAGGTTCACGTTCGCGGTTCAGCGGCGGCAGGTATCGGTTGGCGCTGGGCATCGGCGGCGGCCGGCGCTGCCGGCGGTAGCCCGGTTCATCGGCCGGGTAGTTGGCCATGCCGGGATGCTCGGCCGCAGGTCTGCTGCGAGCGCGGCGTTCGGGAGCCGAAGCTCGGCCCGCATCCGGGTGATCACGCCGCCGTTCCGACATGTATCGATTCTCTCCCATGCCGGCTGTGGTCGGGCGCAGGCAGCCGGTGTGGCCGGGAGACATGACTGTGCGGCAAGATTAGGGGCGTATGGAGACAACGGACAATCTGACCGGATCGACCGGGGACCCGGCGGCGGCGACCACGACGGAGTGGTCGCCGGAGTTGGCGACGGTGTTCGTCGGTTCGGAAGAGCTGGCGCGGGCGGCCATCGTCGAGTTCAGCGGCGGCGACACAGTGGGTGAGTACCTCGGCGTCGGCTACGAAGATCCGACCAGCGCCACGCACCGTTTCCTGGCCCATCTGCCCGGTTATCAGGGGTGGCAGTGGGCGGTGGTGGTGGCCAGTTATCCCGGCGCCGACCATGCAACGGTCAGCGAGGTGGTCTTGGTACCGGGGCCGACGGCGTTGTTGGCGCCGCAGTGGGTGCCCTGGGAGCAGCGGATCCGGCAGGGCGACCTTAGCCCGGGCGACCTGCTGGCGCCGGTGCAGGACGACCTGCGGTTGGTGCCCGGTTACCTGGCCTCTGGTGACCCGCAGGTTGACGAGACCGCCGCGGAAATCGGCCTGGGACGGCGCCGGGTGATGAGTGCCTGGGGCCGCTCGGAGGCGGCCCAGCGTTGGCACGACGGCGACTACGGTCCCCGCGCGCAGATGGCGCAGTCCACCAAACGCGTATGCCGCGATTGTGGTTTCTTCTTGCCGCTCGCCGGATCGTTGGGGGTGATGTTCGGGGTGTGCGGCAACGAGATGTCGGCCGACGGGCATATTGTCGACTTCGAATACGGCTGTGGTGCGCACTCCGACACGCCCGCTCCGGCGGGCGGCGGCTCGCCGATGTACGACCCGTACGACGACGGCGTGCTCGAGATCAGCGCGGAATCTCCGGAGGAGTCCGGCTAGCCGTTCTCGGCCGCGGCCTTGATCTTGGCCAGTGAGGCATTCATTCCGTCGACGAGTTCCCGCTCGAAGCTTGCGGTCCCGCCGAACAGCGCGTTCACGGCCATGCTGGAGACCGGCTTGACGCCGTTCTCGGCGTGCCGGCTCTCGATCACCCGGGTGCCGTCGGGGATCGGCTGCAGTTCATAGCTCCAGATGGTGTTGTTGGCGTTGACCCGGAAGGCCAGCTTCTGTTCCAGGATCACCTCGACGACGGTGGACGTCGTCGGCCAGACAATCAAGTTACGGCGGTTGAGGTTGACGGTGCGGGTGCCCGGGCGAACCGGGCCCAGCGGCCGCATCAACCGACACTGTGGGCTCCATTGGGGCATCCGGCGGAAATCGCTGACCAGCGCCCAGACCTTCGAGACGGGTGCCTTGATATCAACCTGCGCTTGCAATAGCGGCGCTGCCATTGACGCGTACCTCCTAGGTCGGGGCGATCACTTTTGGTCGGGGTTGCGCTGCGTCGTGAGTCCGGTTTGGGCACCGCGGGCGCCCCGGCGGGCGGCCTCGCGCTGCCACAGGAAGATCGTGGTGCCCAGTACCCCGACCCCGAGCCCGGCCAACGTCATCGGTCGCCAGCTGGCCAGGTCTGGAACGACGAACGCGGCCACCGCGGCAACCGCCCAGGCCAGTGCGCCGATGACGATCACCGGCCACGGTTCCAGCAGCGCGCTGCGCAGCGGCGGCAGCTCGACGCTCTTGCCAGGCTCGACGGACATCGGGTTAAACATAGCCCGGTGACGATGCCGGCCGCGGCGCGGCCGGAGGAGAAGCCGGGCAGTCGACATAGCCCGGTGACAATGCCGCCTGAAGAGCGAGCCGGGCAGTCGGGTCGAGCCCGGTTTAGCCCGGTGACAATGCCGCCCGAAGAGCGAGCCGGGCGGTCCAGTTGTCCGGAGTCGGTGATTTGTTGCCGACGATGCAGCGTTCTGTCGTACCCTTCGCGCTGTGATGGAGGGCGATAGCGGGTTGGCCAGCGACCTGTCGTTGGCGGTAATGCGGCTCTCCCGGCAGCTGCGGTTTCGCCGCCCGCAGTCCCCAGTGTCGTTGTCGCAGCTGTCGGCGCTGGCCACGTTGCTCAACTTCGGTCCGATGACCCCGGGGGCCCTGGCGATCAGGGAACGGGTTCGCCCACCTTCCATGACGCGGGTAATCGCCTCGTTGGCCGAATTGGGTTTCGTGGACCGTGTTGCCCATCCCGACGACGGCCGGCAGGTCCTGGTCTCGGTATCCGATGCCGGTGCCGAACTGCTGGAGGCCGAACGCCGGGCCAGCCAGGAGTGGCTCGCGCAGCGACTGGAGACGCTGGGGAAATCCGAACGCGATACGCTGCGCGAAGCCGCCGACCTGATCTTGGCTTTGGTCGACGAAAGCCCTTGACCAAGAACGATTTTGACTGCACCGATGACACCGATGGTGTGGTCGTATGCGATATCAGCGATCCCGACGACGCGCGGCTGGACAACTTCCGGGATTTGAACAGCATCGACCGTAGGCCCGACCTGCCCAGCGGCAAGGGCCTGGTGATCGCCGAGGGCGTGCTGGTTGTGCAGCGCATGCTGGCCTCGCCGTTCACGCCGTTGGCTTTCCTCGGCACCGACCGCAGGCTCGCTGAGCTCGCGGCAGACCTGGCCGGTAACCCGGCGCCCTACTACCGGGTGTCTGCCGAGGTGATGGCGCAGGTGGTCGGCTTTCATCTCAACCGCGGAGTGCTGGCCGCGTCGCGTCGGGCACCCGAGCGCAGCATCGCCGAGATGGTCGACGGCGCCCGGACCGTCGCCGTGCTCGAGGGGGTCAACGACCACGAGAACCTGGGCGCCATCTTCCGCAACGCCGCGGGGCTCGACGTCGACGCCGTAGTGTTCGGCAGCGGTTGCGCCGATCCGTTGTACCGTCGCGCGGTGCGCGTCTCCATGGGGCACGCCCTGCTGGTGCCCTATGCCCGCGCGCTCGATTGGCCGGCGGATTTGGAAACGCTGCGGCAGAAGGGGTTTCGGTTGTTAGCCATGACCCCTGGCGCCGATGCCCTCCCACTGCCCGCGGCGATGGCAGCGGTGCACGGCGAGCGGGTCGCGGTGCTGGTCGGCGCCGAAGGGCCAGGCCTGAGCCGCGCCGCGTTGCAGGCGAGCGATCTGCGGGTGCGCATCCCGATGTCACGCGGCACCGACTCGCTCAACGTCGCCACCGCTGCGGCACTGGCGTTCTACGAGCGGGCTCGGGCTTAATTGCCCGACTCCTTCTCAGGCCACTACATGGTCTGCATCGTCGTCGGGCTAGGCTCGGCTGATGGATGACGAATCCACCCCGTGGGCAACGGGTTTGACCGTGGCCGGATTTGTCGCCGCGGTCACCGCGGTCGCCATCGTGGTGCTGAGCCTGGGGCTGATCCGGGTCCATCCGCTGTTGGCCGTGGGGCTTAATGTCGTCGCGGCCGGCGGGCTGGCGCCGACGCTGTGGGGATGGCGGCATACGCCGGTGTTGCGCTGGCTGGTGCTGGGTGCGGGGGTGGGTGTGACGGGCGCCTGGCTGGCCCTGGTCTCGATGGCCGTGTCTAGGTAGCGGGCCCGACGTCGGTCAGCGCTGCCCGCCGGAGCGGACACCGAGCAACACGTCTTCCCATGCCGGTACCGGCGGCTTGCCGCGCCGGCTGCGCACCGGCTCGCTCTTGTGCTCGGTGGCCGGGCTCTCCGCGGGCGAAGCTGCGGGCTCCTCGTCGAAGTCGAGTTGTGCGACCGGTGCCACCGGCCGCAGCGGCCGGTCGAAATTCCGGTCGATCAGCTCACTGGCCGGGTCGTCGACGGCCGTGACCGTCCCGCCGTGCGCCCCCGGGCAGAAGCGGAAATGCGCCAGGTTGTCGGAGCGGCCCGCCTTCCAGCCCAGCTGAACCGTCCACCTGCCGTCTTCGTTGCGCCAGGCGTCCCACGTTGTGTGGTCGGGGTTCAGGCCGCGTGCCACTAGTGACGTGATGACGGTCTCGAGCAGCGTCAGCACCGACGGGCCGTCGGGAAGAACGGGATGTGCGGCGGTTGCCAGCTCGGCGGCGCGTGAGCGTTCCAGCAGCACCGGGTGCGCGAATCGCTCCACCCGTTCGACGTCCACGCCTGCGGACGTCGCGAGCTGCTCGACGGATGCTCCGGCCCGGATGCGGGCTTGAATCTCCTTGGGACTCAGCATGTTGGTGACCTCGATGTCGATGCGGGTTTGAGCCACCCGGGCTCCGTCGCCGCGCAGCGCAGCACGCAACCGGTCGTCGACGCGGATCTTGAACTTGTCGGCGGGGTTGCCGCCCTCGCAGATGACGTGTTTGCCGTCGAGATCGAGTCCGACGATCTTGAGTTCCCGCATGGTGTCTCCTCGCAGGCTCCTCGCAGACCAGCACATCAAGCCTGTCAGCGCGCACTCTAACTCAGGCGGCGGCCGCGGCCACGCTGGACACGCGGTAACACCTGGGCTTTTTGGTCGTGCCGACTAAAGCCGCTCGACCACCCAGTCGATGCACGCGGTCAGCGCGCTGACGTCGTCGGGTTCGACGGCGGCGAACATCGCGATCCGCAATTGGTTGCGGCCGAGTTTGCGGTACGGCTCGGTGTCGACGATGCCATTGGCGCGCAGCACCTTGGCCACCGCCGCGGCGTCGACGTCGTCGTTGAAGTCGATCGTGCCCACGACCTGGGAGCGCAGCCGCGGATCGGCGACGAACGGCGTCGTGAAGGGCCGGTCCTGTGCCCAGGCGTACAACCGCTGCGACGAGTCCGCCGTGCGCTTGACCGCCCAATCCAGGCCGCCGTTGCCCACCAGCCAGTCGATCTGTTCGGCCAGCAGCACCAGAGTCCCGATGGCCGGGGTGTTGTAGGTCTGGTTCTTGAGGCTGTTTTCCACCGCGATCGGCAGCGACAGGAAGTCGGGCACCCAACGCCCGGACTCGGCGATGGCCTCGATCCGGCTCAGCGCCGCGGGGCTCAGAATCGCCAACCACAGGCCGCCGTCGCTGGCGAAGTTCTTCTGCGGCGCGAAGTAATAGGCGTCGGTCTTGGCGATGTCGACGGGCAGGCCGCCGGCGCCGGAGGTGGCGTCGATAACGATCAGCGCATCGCCGGAGCCGTGCGGCCGGGCCACCGGCACCGCGACACCTGTCGAGGTCTCGTTGTGCGCCCACGCGATCACGTCGACCGACGGATCGCTCTGGGGCTCGGGCGCGCTGCCCGGGTCGGCCTTGATGATGATCGGGTCGCCGACGAACGGGTTC
Organism: Mycobacterium sp.; assembly: GCA_035642975.1. Taxonomy (GTDB): domain Bacteria; phylum Actinomycetota; class Actinomycetes; order Mycobacteriales; family Mycobacteriaceae; genus Mycobacterium. The sequence goes on along the minus strand of DASQRI010000424.1, from coordinate 1,789 downwards.
TTGCTGACCGCGGAGGCGAACTTCGAGCTGAACTCGCCGTAGCTCAGGTGCAGCGACCGCTTGTCGATCAGGCCGAACGCCGCGGCGTCCCAGAACGCCGTTGCCCCGCCGTTGCCCAACACCACCTCATAGCCGTCGGGCACCGAGAAGAAGTCCCGCAACCCGTCGCGCACGCGGCCGACCAGATCTTTGACCGGCGCCTGCCGGTGCGACGTGCCGAAAAGCGGGGCTGCGCTAGTGGAAAGGGCGTGCAGTTGTTCGGGTCGGACCTTCGAGGGCCCGGATCCGAAGCGTCCGTCACTGGGTTTGATGTCGTCGGGGATTGTCAGTGCCTCAGCCATGATCACCAGGCTAATGCCCGCCATTGTGTGAGCCAGACCACAGCTGAATCGGCGATCGCGGCTCGGCCACACTGCACGGAAGGGGTCTAGAAAGTTTGCGATACCTGCGGTACTGTGTTGGACATAGCGCGTCCAAATGTAAACCTGATCGGAAGGCTGGGAATGGCCCAGGCGGGAACGGCCCAAAAGCAGGCTCGGACGAAGATGGTGCGCCGCTGGCGCCGCAACATGGATGTCCAGGACGACATCAAGTACGTCGAGATGCTCACCACACTGTCCGAGGGGTCGGTGCGGCGTAATTTCAACCCGTACACCGACATCGACTGGAAGTCACCCGAGTTCGCGGTCATCGACAACGACCCGCGTTGGAAGCTGCCGGAGACCGACCCGTTGGGCCGGCACCCCTGGTACAAGGCGCAGTCGGAGGACCGGCAGATCCAGATCGGCATGTGGCGGCAGGCCAATGTCGCCAAGGTCGGCCTGCACTTCGAGTCGATCCTGATCCGCGGTCTGATGGAGTACGCGTTCTGGGTGCCCAACGGCTCGCCGGAATACCGGTACTGCCTGCACGAAGCCGTCGAAGAGTGCAACCACACGATGATGTTCCAGGAGATGGTCAACCACATCGGTGCCGACGTGCCCGGCATGCCCCGGATGCTCAAATGGATCCAGCCGGTGATCCCGCTAGTGGCAGGACCGCTGCCGATCCCGTTCTGGTTCGGCATCCTGGCCGGCGAAGAGCCCATCGACCACACCCAGAAGAATGTGCTGCGCGAGGGCAAGGAGCTGCACCCGATCATGGAGCGGGTGATGGCCATCCACGTGGCTGAGGAAGCTCGCCACATCTCGTTTGCGCACGAGTACCTGCGCAAACGCGTGCCGCATCTGCCGCGCCGCAAGCGGTTCTGGCTGTCGTTGTACGTGCCGCTGACGATGCGGATCCTGTGTTCGGCGATCGTGGTGCCGCCCAGGGCGTTTTGGAAAGAGTTCGACATCCCGCGTCAGGTCCGCAAACAGGTGTTCTTCTCCTCGCCCGAGTCGCGCCAAATGCTGCGTGACATGTTCGGCGACGTCCGGATGCTCTGCCGCGACACCGGTTTGATGAACCCACTGGCCAAGCTGATGTGGCGGATCTGCAAGATCGACGGCAGGGCGTCCCGGTACCGCAGCGAACCGCAGCGCCAGCACCTGGCCGTCGTGACGGCCGCCTAGAAAACCCTTTTATGCCGCACGTTATTACCCAGTCGTGCTGTAGCGACGGGTCCTGTGTCTATGCCTGTCCGGTGAACTGCATCCACCCGTCGCCGGATGAGCCGGGCTTTGTCACCGCCGAGATGCTCTACATCGATCCGGTGGCCTGCGTGGACTGTGGCGCGTGCGTGAGTGCGTGTCCGGTGGGCGCCATCGCGCCGGATGCCCGGCTGACGCCCGACCAGCTACCGTTCATC
>DASQRI010000423.1:0-3774 GCA_035642975.1 Mycobacterium sp. | reverse complement strand
AGGTTCTCGTTGGGCTGCAGGGATTTTCGCCGCCCATGTTGCTGGCGCTCGGCTCGCGGCTTGCAGCACGGCTTCCCCAGCGCACCGTCAATACCGTGACCACCAATGTTCCGGGCCCCCAGCACCCCCTTTACCTGCTAGGACGTCGCATGCTCGAAGCCGGGCCTTACGTCATGCTCGGGCCGCAGATTCGCATCGCCACGGCGATCTTCTCCTACGATGGCAATCTCTACATCGGTGTGGCTGGTGACTACGACACCGTGCCTGATATCGACGTGATGCGCGCAGGAATCGACCGCGGAATCGCCGAACTCAGCGACGTGGATACGCGACCCTCCCCCGCCCTGCGCAAGGCCAGCTCGGGCCGCAGAACGACCGGCCGGAACGCCACCGGCGGTGAATGACCCCGGCCGTGCTGCTGCGACGTCCGGCAGCGCGCGACCCGATCTCCATGAATCGGTCGACGACGTCAGCGCCTGGCGGAGCCACCCCGTTCTCGAATTCCGCTGCTACGGGGAGCTGGCCCGGTTGCTTGGCGACCCTGTGTTTCGAGGGCATGGTGTACCGCAAGGCGACGGGCGCAGCGTCCTTTTGCTGCCAGGTTTCTTGGCACCAGACTGCTCATTGCGGGTGATGGCCCAATTCTTGCGGCGGATCGGGTACGACCCCGTTCTGTCCGGAATCCGGTTCAACTCCGGGTGCGGCAACACCTTCGATCAGCGAATTGTGCGCACGGTGATACGTGAACATGCCCGCAGCGGCAGGCGCCTTGCCGTCATCGGGCACAGCCGCGGAGGGCACTACGCCCGATCACTCGCCACGCGTCATCCCGATCTGATCTCCCACATCGTCACCTTGGGATCCGCGGTGGAAGACCCGCTGGACGTCTCGATGTTGACCAAGCGGGCGGCCGCGGCGGTACGAATGCTAGCGACCACGCACGACCGGGGGAAACAGCAAAGCGGATGTCTCACACTGGGTTGCACCTGCGAGTTCTCCCGCGGCTTCGCCCAACCGTTTCCCGCGCAGGTGAGGTTCACCTCGATTCATTCACGGAACGACGGTGTGGTGCATTGGGGTTCGTGCATAGCCGATTACGCCATATGCGTTGAGGTGACCGGAAGCCACGTTGGGTTGGCATTCAATCGGCACGCGTACCGTGCGGTCGCGCGGGCGCTGGCCGGACGGTAACGGTGGAGGTGCGATGCGCGCAGTCAGGGTGACTCGGTTGGACGGTCCCGAAGCCGTGGAGGTGAACGACATCGACGAGCCGGCCGGGGACGGCGTCGTCATCGACGTCCACGCCGCCGGCGTGGCGTTTCCCGACGCCCTGCAGACTCGCGGGCTTTATCAGTACAAACAGCAACTGCCGTTCGTCCCAGGTGCCGAAGTCGCCGGCGTGGTGCGGTCCGCACCGAACGATGCGCATGTGAGTCCCGGCGACCGGGTCGCCGGTCTGACCATGCTCGGCGGCGGTATGGCCGAAGTTGCGGTGTTGAATCCGGATCTGGTGTTCAAGCTGCCAGACAGCGTGGGATTCCAGGCGGGCGCTGGGCTTTTGTACAACGACCTGACCGTCCACTTCGCGTTGCGGGTCCGCGGCCGTCTGCAACCTGGAGAGACGGTGCTGGTGCACGGCGCAGCCGGAGGGATCGGCACCTCAGCGCTGCGGCTGGCCCCGGCGTTCGGCGCATCGCGAACCATCGCGGTGGTCAGCACTCAGGACAAGGTGGAGATCGCAACGGCGGCCGGTGCCACCGACGTGGTACTGGCGACAGGTTTCAAAGACGCCGTCAAGGAGCTGACAAACGGTCGCGGGGTTGACATCGTGGTCGACCCGGTGGGTGGTGACCGCTTCACGGATTCACTACGCTCACTGGCGCCGGCTGGTCGCCTATTGGTACTCGGGTTCACCGGTGGCGAGATCCCGACCGTGAAAGTAAATCGCTTGCTGCTGAATAACGTTGACGTTGTCGGCGTGGGATGGGGGGCATGGATGGTGTCGCACCCCGGTGCGATGGCCGACCAGTGGTCCGAGGTCGAGCCACTGCTTGCGGCGGGCAAGCTGTCAGCGCCGGAGCCGGTCGTCTATGAACTGGACGACGCCGCCGCGGCGATCGCATCGTTGGAAAACCGCACCGCCAAAGGCAAAGTCGTGCTGAACGTTGGAGGCTAGCGCACCCGCAGGACGACCTTGCCCACCGTTTGCGGTCCGTCGAGCAGTTCGTGCGCCTGCCCAACGTCGCTGATCGGCACTTCGGCGTATATCACCGGCGAGATGGTGCCGTCTGCGATCAACGGCCATAGATTGGTGGCCATGTCCGCGACGATCTCCGCCTTACTCGACGGGCCTGTCTCAGGACGTGCGCGCAAACTTGTAGCACGGACCGTGCCACGTTTGGCCTGCAGCAAGTCCAGCGCCAAATCCCCCGCCACCCCGCCCTGCATCCCGATTACGATCAGTTGACCATCGGGGGCAAGCGCTTTGACATTCCGCGACAGATAGGCCGCACCCATGTTGTCCAAAATCATGTCAGCACCGCCACGACCGTCGCAGACGGCCGCGACGAAATCCGTTTCCTTATAATTGATTAGGATCTCGGCGCCCAGTTCGCGGCAGCAGTCGAGCTTATACTCACAATGGCTACAACAGTCGGCGATTCACTTCGAAGACGAGGGATAGCTCGGCGACATCCCGGGGCCGCGACAGGCAACGGCCGGTGCATTTCTCGATCCGGTGCAACCGGTAGCGGATCGTGTTGGGGTGACAAAACAACAATTCGCTGGCGGCGCCAACTTGTCCGTCGCTGTCCAGCCATGCCTGAAACGTTTCAAAGAGAACTTGGCGCTCATCTTCGGTCAATTCGGCGAAACACTGCATGGTGGGACCCACGAGTTTGACCATCACCTCGGGTGCGCTGACTGCGGCACAGGCCAGGATGGAGCCGTCGAACACCGCGACCGGGGCCGCCGCGTCAACGTGGTCACGCAGCATCAGCCGGGCATGTCGCAGCGCTAGTCCAGTTTCCCGCAGGTCATCGAAGCGTGCGCTTGCCCCCACCCGGTGGGTGGCCATCCGCGATAGCAGTGCCAGCACGTTAGCGAGGTGTGTGTCTGTCCTGATGTGCACGACCCCGACATGTAGGTCAGGAAGCAGCCGCCACGCCGAGAACACGTCGATGCTGCGCAGCTTCGACCCGATCTCGGGCAGCGCCACAGTGGCGTCGGCGGGAAGTTCTGCGGCGATAACCACATAGGGACCCGCGCTGGGCAGCCGAAGAGCGTCGGCGAGCTCCCACAGGCTCTGCTGCTCGAGGTGCCAGCCGTGCAGTAGTGAGTCGAAGAGTACCGAGCGCTCGCTTTCGTCGGTATCCAGCTGACGGGTCTGCTCCTCTCGATAGCCGACCGCCGTAGCCACTTCAGCGACCTGCCGCGGCACCACATGGCCATTGCGCTGCACCACGCCGCCACTCATCTGACCACTTCGCCACTCATCATCGGAATGTTAAACCCGAACCACCAGCCGGCCATCGTCCTCCGAGAACGAAGACTGCCGTAATCATTGTGAGCTGACGATGAAAGCTGCGCGCGGAACGCCCGCTCAGATAGCGGACATCTACAAAGACCCCATCACTCACCGCGTTCCGCCCAAAGTATCCGATAGATCCGCTCCATCACCGGTCAGTGGAGACGCCCCACCCTAGGCCGGAATCGGCGTCGAGAGTCGACGGTTTGTGCACGGTTCTGTATTACATGTGCACAGACGAAGCTGGG
>DASQRI010000422.1:0-3963 GCA_035642975.1 Mycobacterium sp. | reverse complement strand
ACCCAGCAAGAGATGCTCGCAGCGGATCTCGTTGTCCCTGTGCGCCAATGCTTCTCGTAGCGCGAGTTCCAACGCTTTTTTGGCGCCGTGGCTGAGAGACATATGCCCACGCGGGCGGCGACGGCGACCCGAGCGCGACAGGGCCCTGTCTAAGGCATCGCCGCCGAAGGTGCGGGCCACACTGTCACGAACGGCTCGCAGGTCGATGCCGATGGTGCTCAGCGCGTCGGCGTCCTCATCGAACGACTGCTCGGCGGTTGAGCTTTCGGCCAGCCGGCTCCGCACCACCTCGGCGGTAAGCCCGTAGCCAATCAACACCGCCGACAGCTCCTCACCCGCGGCCTGCAGGATCCCGAGAAGCAGGTGCTGCGAACCGGTTTCGCGGTCGCACAGTTCGCGGGCCTCTTCTTGGGCCAGCATGACCCCGACCCGGGCATTGCGGGTGAACCGCTCGAACGCCATTAGTCATCTCCTCCGGTTGTACTTCTGGTGCACGGCCTGCCGGCTCACGCCCAGTGCGCTGGCGATGGCCTGCCAGCTCCAGCCCTGCTCGCGTGCGTTGGCGACATGGATCGCCTCCAACCGCTCCTGCAGGCGCTGCAGCGCACGGACCGCGCGCAGCCCGACTGCGGGGTCGGCGCTGCCCGCGGCATCCGCGGCGGGCCCCAGATCGGACAATTCACTCACTAGGCGTCAAGGTAACTTGACACATCAAACCGTGTCAAGAAACGTTGACACGTCAGCGCGCGGCGAGGCCTGCTCAATCGGATGCGTCGGAGCCGTCGTCCGGCGCTGCCTCCCCACGCAGACGGGCCTGCAACTGCTCACGGTCGCGGCGCCGGCGTTCGGTGGCCACCTCGAGGCCGGCGGTGGCCCGCCGTCGCAGCGGACCGAACAGCCAGATGCCCAGCGGCATTGCAATAACGAGAGCGAATAACACGGCGACCACCAGCGGAAAGTCGTGCACGCCAAGCAGTCGGCCCGCCCAATAAATCAGCGCGGCGACCACCGCCACCAACAGCAGCCGGGCTGCGACGTAGAGCAGGACGCTGACGGCTGCGCGGCCGGTGGAGCTCTGACCGTTTGACACACTGCGAGCCTAAGTCGCCGCGTATATTCAGACCAAGGAGGTGTCGAGTGCTCTACCTGCTCCTGATCCTGGTTCTCGGGACACTGATCTACGTCGGCTGGCGGGCGGCCCGTGCACAGGTCAACCGCCCGAAGAGTCGCGCCATCGGCCCCGACGACGATCCGGAGTTCCTCGGGCGGCTCGGCCGCGGCGATAACGACCCGCGCTAGATCGTCATCCGCTCGCCCTAGATGAAGTGCTCGTTGGAGCGACGCTGATCGCTCGGAAACCCATCGGCGACAACGGCTGCCAGCTCGATGAGCGCTTCGCGGGTCTCCCGTTTCAACCGCTCGAGGCTGATCTCGGCGCCTTCCTCCAGATGCGGGTCGAACGGCACCAAACGCACCGCGCGGCAACGCCGGGAAAAGTGGTCGACCACCTTCTGCATGTCGACCTTGCCGGAGCGTGGCCGCACCGCGTTGATCACCGCGATCGAATTGCTGACCAGATCCTCATGGCCGTGCGCATCGAGCCAGTCCAACGTCGCTGAGGCGCTGCGGGCGCCGTCGATCGAACCTGAGCTGACCACGACCAGGGCGTCGGCCTTGTCCAGCACCGACGACATCGCGGAATGCAACAGCCCGGTGCCGCAGTCGGTGAGCACCAGACCGTAAAAACGCTCGAGGATCTCCAGCGTCTGAGCGTAGTCGTCGGCGCTGAACGCCTCCGACATGGCCGGATCGCTTTCCGATGCAAGCACTTCCAGCCGGCTGGGGCCTTGCGAGGTGTAGCTGCGGACGTCGCTGTAGCGCTCGATGCCCTCGGCGTCGCGCAGCAGGTGCCGCACGGTGGCCGGTGTCTCCAACGGCACCTTCTGGCTCAGCGTGCCGCGGTCCGGGTTGGCGTCCACGGCCACCACCCGGTCGCCGCGGATCGACGCGAAGGTCGACCCGAGCGTGGCGGTGATGGTGGTTTTGCCGACGCCGCCCTTCAGCGAGAGCATCGCGATGCGGTAGCACCCCCGCAGTGGTTTGTTGACCTGCACGGTCAGGTCGTTGTACCGCATAACCCGGGGGCTTTCACCGACGTTGATCAGCTGCCCCGACAGGCGATACAGCCACCGGCGCCAGCCCTCCGACGGCGCCGGCTTGACGTGGCGCAGCAAGGTGCTGGTGGACAACTCCGGATACCGCGAGGGCGCTAAGGGCGGCTGCCGGTGTCCCGCATCCGCCGGTGCGGATGGGGGCGGTCCCCCGTAGTTGCCGTAGACCCGCCGAGGCGAATCGACGACCCGCGGAAGTCCTTGGTACGGCGTCGCCGCCCACGCCCGCGGTTCTTCGCGGGTTTCCGGGGGCGGTACCCCCTGCGTCGCGGCCTCGCCGAAGCGGCGCTCGGTGCGAAACCCGGCGAACGCCCTGGTCGGCGGATCGTTGGCCGGTGGCGGTGGTGGCGCGTGCGGCGGCAGCTCGGTCGTCGGATGTTCTTCGCGACCGTGCGAAACCCCCTCATTCGCATTCTGCATCGGATGGTCAGACACGTGAACTTTCCCCTTGTTGCAGCGCTCGGATCGCCTGCTTGTCGACGAACGGTTCTTTTAACCGAACATATCGCAACGCCGATCGGCGCCCCCCGATCCCGGCCTAGCCCACCCCAGCATAGGAGTGCAGGCCAACGGTTACCAGGTTGACGAAGAACAGGTTGAACACCATGGCCACGAAACCAACCACGTTGATCCAGGCGGCCCTTCTGTCCCGCCACCCGGCCGTCGACCTGGCATGCAGGTAGGCCGCATAAACCACCCAGGCGATGAACGCCACAGTCTCCTTGGGGTCCCAACCCCAGTACCGACCCCAGGCCTGCTCGGCCCAGATTGCGCCGAAGATCACACCGAAACCGAAGACCGGGAACGCGAAGATCGTGGTCCGGTAGGCGATCCGATCCAGCGTCTGCGCATCCGGCAACCGCTCCACTATCTGAGCAAACGCGCCTGGGGCACCCGGCTCGCCGAGCCGGGAGGTCCGCAGCAGGAACAGGATGCTGGCCACCCCCGCGACCAGGAACACCCCCGAACCCAGGCTGACCACCGACACGTGGATGGGCAGCCAGTACGACTGCAGCGCGGGCATCACCGGCGCGGCATTGGTGTACAGCCAGCGCCCGGACACCGTCAGCAAAATCAGCACCGGCAACAGCAGAAACACCCACAGCGGACGGTACTGCGGTCGGCGCAAGACGATCGCTCCGGCAACCAGGCCGCAGAAGCAGGTCAGGTTGATGAACTCGTACATGTTGCCCCACGGCACCCGCATGGTGGCCAGGCCGCGCAGCACGAGGCAGGCCAGCAGCAGGCCGATGCCGAGGTAGACCACCGCCAGTCCGGCCCGCCCGATGCGCTCGTCGACCGGCCGCCGCGGGACCTGGGTCACCACACCGGGGGTTGCGCTCTGGGCGCCCACTCCGACCAGTTCACGGTCGGTTTTGCGGCTGCGGGTGTAGGCGAGTTCGACGGCCAGCAGCAGCAGGGCGACGACCATGATCACCACCGCGGACGTGAACGCCCAGTCGGAGTTGCGCGCCAGACCGAGGTGGATATGCGTGGTGTTCACGGGGTGCTCCTTCCGGTCGCGATCGGCTCAAAGGCCGACGTCGTCAATCCCTGCTGAAGGCGCTCGACGATTCGCTCGAATTCGTCGCCCCAGCCGGCGTTGTCGGTGCGTGCCAAACCGCCTACCTGGACGTTCACCGTACCGGGCGGTCCTGGCAGCAGCCGGACCCAGATCCGCCGTCGGCGCACCAGCAGCGACACCACCAGCCCGGCCATCATCGCGATCGCGGACACCAGCACCCAGATCTGGCCCGGGTCGTGCGAGACCTGCAGGTTGACGAACGGCACG
>DASQRI010000421.1:0-4555 GCA_035642975.1 Mycobacterium sp. | reverse complement strand
GCCACCACCAGCGGCGCGACGCCAAGAATGAACGCGAGCGAGGTCATCAAGATCGGCCGCAACCGGCGGCGGGCGGCGCTGACCGCTGCCTCCGCCGCCGTGCTGCCGGCATCCTGCGCCTGATGCGCGAATTCGACGATCAGGATGGCATTCTTCGCCGCCAGACCGACCAGCACCACGAAACCGATCTGCGCCAGGATGTCTATCGGCATCCCGCGGAACATCAACCCAGTGACCGAGGCAAGCAGGCACATCGGTACGATCAATACGATCGCGAGTGGCAGCTTCCAGCTCTCGTAATACCCCGCGAGTACCAGGAACACGAACAACGCAGCAGCGCCGAACACCAGCATCGTCGGCGTACCCTTCTGTTCCTGCTGGTACGCGATTTCGGTCCACTCGTAGCCAATGCCGGGAGGCAGCACAGTTGCCGCCAACGCCTCCATCCTGTGCAGCGCGGTGCCTGTAGCAACGCCCGGCGCCGCAACGCCCTGCACCTCGGCAGCGGGATAAAGATTATAGCGCGGCACGCGATACGGAATCGTCGTGTCCTTCAATCGCGCAACAGTCCCGATGGGCACCATCTCACCGGCAGTATTACGCGCCCTCAGTCCCATCAGATCCTGGCTATCGCGACGGAAACGCGCGTCTGCCTGCACGATCACCTCATACGTGCGCCCCAGGAAATTGAAGTCGTTGACGTATTGCGAGCCAAGATAGACCTGTAGCGTGTTGAACACGTCGGTCGGTGTCAGCCCGACCTTCTCGGCCTTCACCCGATCGATGTCGGCATAGACCGAGGGCGACCCTGCATTGATCAGCGTAAATACACCGGCGAAGCTGGGGTCCTTGTTCGCCGCGGCCACGAGCGTGTTGGCGGCTTTGACAAGCGCCCGCGTGCCAAGGCCCCCTCGATCCTCCAGCATCATCTTGAATCCGCCCGAATTGCCGAGCCCCTGCACGGGCGGCGGCGGGATCGTCAGCACATAAGCGTCCTGGATCACCGACAGCCGCTTGCGCAGATCGGCCAGCACCGAGTTCGCCGTAATCCCTCGGATGTTGTGATTATACAGCGATGGCAGCCCGGAGAAGATCGTTCCTGAATTGGATGCGACGGTGAACGTGGTCGCATCGAGCCCGGCAAAGGGGGCAACATGCTCAACGCCCGGTGTCTTCAGCATGATGTCGACCGCCCGCTTCACCACCTGCTCCGTGCGTTGCAGGCTGGAGCCAGGCGGAAGCTGCAGGACCGTGATCAGGTAGCCCTGGTCCTGCTCGGGGATGAATCCGGTTGGTTCGCGGCCGAATTCAAATCCCGCGGTTCCAATCAGCGCGACATACGCCACGACGACGACGGCCAGGCCGCGCACCAGGCGGCGGGTCAATGCGCCATACGCGTCCGACATGCGCTCGAACCCGCGGTTGAAATATCCCAGCGCACCACGCACGAGCCGTCCGGCCAGCGTCCCCTTGGCGGCTTCGTGCGGATCATGCGCGCGCAGCAGCAGCGAGCAGAGTGCCGGGCTCAACGTCAGCGAGACGAAGCAGGAGATCACCGTCGAGGCAGCAATGGTGACAGCGAACTGGCGAAAGAACAGTCCGGAGATGCCGGAGATAAAGGCGGACGGAACGAACACCGCGCACAGCGTCAGCGCGATGGAGACAAGCGCACCGCCAACTTCGTCCATCGTCCGATGCGCGGCCTCCTTCGGCGTCATGCCGGCGGAGATATTGCGCTCCACATTCTCGACCACGACGATCGCGTCATCGACGACGATGCCGACGGCAAGGACCAGTCCGAACAGCGAGAGATTGTTGAGCGATATGCCGAGCGCGTAGAGGATCGTGAACGTGCCGACGAGCGAGACCGGAATCGCGATCACCGGAATGAGCGAGGCGCGCCAAGTCTGCAGGAACAGGAACACCACGCCGACGACGAGCAGGATCGCGACGAAAATCGTCGTCACCACCTCATGCACGGACTTACCCACGAAGGTTGTCGGATCGTAGATGATGATATCGCTGACGCCGGGCGGGAAATCCTTCTTCAGATCCTGCATCGTCGACAGGACTTCGTGCTCGACCTCCAGCGAGTTCGCGCCGGGCTGCGCGAAGATCAGCAGTGGCAGGCCCTCGGAGCGGTCCATGTAGGCGGTGGAGCCGTAATCCGCCGCGCCGACCTCCACGCGGCCGACATCGCGCAGCCGGGTCACGCGCCCCTGCCCATCGTTCTTCAGCACGATATCAGCGAACTGATCGGGCGTGGTGAGCCGGCCCAGCGTCTGCACATTGAGCTGATAAGCCGGGTTCCCCGAAACCGGCGGCTGGTTCAGAATCCCAGCGGACACCTGCACATTCTGTGCTTGCAACGCCGCGAGCACCTCGCTGGCATTCAAGTTGTAGGCGGCCACCTTATCGGGGTCGAGCCAGATGCGCATCGCATAGTCGCGCGCGCCGAAGAGCTGCACGTCGCCCACACCAGGAAGTCGCGCCAGCGCGTCCTTCACATGCAACGTCGCATAATTCGACAGATAGAGATTGTCGCGCGACCCATCGGGCGAATAGAGATGCACGGCGAGCAGGATGTTCGGCGTCGCCTTGCGCACCTGTACGCCAAGGCGCTGGACGTCCTCCGGCAGCCGAGGCAGCGCGTCCTCCACGCGGTTCTGCGTGAGCATCTGCGCGACATTCAGGTCGGTCCCAATCCGGAACGTGACCGTGATCGTGAGATTGCCGTCGCCGGTCGACTGGCTGCTCAGGTAGAGCATGTTCTCGACGCCGTTGATCTCCTGCTCGAGCGGCGTGGCCACCGTCTTACTGACCACGTCGGCGGATGCGCCGGGATAGCTGGTCGTTATCTGCACTGTCGGCGGGACGATCTCCGGATATTGCGCAACCGGCAGGATCACCAGTGCTCCGAGACCGATCAGCGTGACGAAGATGCTGATCACCGTCGCCAGAATAGGACGGTCGATGAAGCGGTGCGTGAAACGCATTTTTCGTCGTCCTAGCTGCTGGCGCCAGTGAGATCAGGCTTGATTGTGCCGGTGACCGAAGTCACTTTCATTCCGGGTCGTGCGCGCACCAGGCCGTTGATGATGACGCGGTCGCTCGCCGCAAGGCCGCTACGAACGACACGGAGACCATGATCGAGCTCACCGAGTTCAACCACCTTTGGAACCACAGTTCCGTCAGCCGCAACCGTCATCACCATGTGCTGCGATTGGTCGGGCACGACGGCCGCCGCTGGCACGAGCAAGACTGGTTCCGGTTGACCAAGGTCGACGCGCAGCCGCGCGAACTGCCCGGGTGTGAGCGTCAGGTCAGGATTCGGGACTGTCGCGCGGGCGCGGATGGTCCCACTGCTGCGGTTCACCGCGTTGTCGATGAAGTCGAGCGTGCCGTGGCGATCGTAGTTCCCATCGCCATCGAGGCTGATCTCAACGCTGGCATGCGGTGTCGCGCCGTGATTGGCCTGCTGCCAGGCGAGATAGTCGGATTCACTCATGTCGAAGTCCAGATAGATGGGATCGAGCGAGACGATGGTCGCAAGCAGCGTCGTTGGGCCGGCGCCGCCGCGGCTGCCGCTCACCAGACCTCCCACTGATTCAAGATGTCGGCCGATGCGCCCGGTGAACGGCGCAGTGACGCGCGAGAACTCCAGGTCGAGTGCGGCGTCCCTGATGGCCGCCTTGGCGGTGTCGATAGCTGCCTGAGCGCTTCGGAGATCTGCAGCACGCTGGTCAACCGTCTCGGCCGTGCCGAAACTCGTCTGTTTGAGTTGCTGCGCCCGCCATAACTCCACCTCGCTCAGGGTATCCTTCGCCTGAGCGGTCTTGAGTTGCGCCACGCCCTGATCCAGCCTGATCTGAAAGGGCCGCGGGTCGATGACGAAGAGCAGGTCGCCCTTATGCACGATCTGCCCATCCCGGAAGTCGATATCGGTGAGAGTACCGCCGACCTGGGCGCGCAGTTCGACGGAGTCCACAGCCGAGAACTGCCCAAGGAAATGGGTGGTGGCCCGCACCGTCCGCTGCAAGGGCGGACTGACCGTCACCTGCGGCGGCGGCAGCGGCCTGGGGTCAGGCGCCTTCGGACCATTCCAGACCAGCAGCGCCCCGATCGCGACACCTGCGACTGCACCAATCGCAATCAGAGACGCAATACGCCTCCTGATGCGGGAACCTGCCCTGCCATCGAGAGCGCGGCCGATCTCGCTGACTTCCGGTGTGATTTCCGTGATTTCGTTCATGAGAGTGCCCTCATACCAGCGGCCCTGTGCGTAGACCGGTCGGCGCTACTTGAACGTCAGCTCCGGCGCGGTCACTCGCGCCGGTTCTTCCCGAACAGAAGGTCTGCCGCCTTCTCCGCAATCGCGATCACCGGGGCGTTGGTATTTTCCCGGACGATCGACGGCATCACCGACGGGTGTCCGCACGTCACCATTTGGCGGAAGTATCGCCCGCTGATGCGGAACGCCGATGCCTCTCGCCAGACGCTCCGACCCGAGCCCCGCATGTACTGAATGTGAGCCGACAAACAGGCGGTCTTTATA
>DASQRI010000420.1:0-13995 GCA_035642975.1 Mycobacterium sp. | reverse complement strand
GGTGGCATAATCGAATACATGTTCGAACAACATTCGGGTCGGGTGTCGGGGCGCGTGCCGTCGCCGGAGTCGGTTGCGCGGTTGGATGATCTGTTGGAGCGTCGTCATCCGTCGGTGACGGCGGTCTCGGCGGGCCTGGTGGAGCGCATTTGTGCGGCCACACGGGCGGAGAATCGGGCGGCGGCCGCGCAGTTGGTGGCGATCGGGGAATTGTTCGGCTACCGGTTGTCGCGCTGCAGGGACACCGAGGACTGGGCGGTGGACACCGAAGAGGCGTTGGCTGCTGAGGTGGCTGCGGCGTTGCGGATCAGTCAGGGGCTGGCGGCCGGTCGACTGCGCTATGCCCGGGCGATGCGCGAGCGCCTCCCGCTGGTCGGTGCGGTGTTCGCGGCCGGCGATATCGACATGCGGACATTTCAGACAATCGTGTTTCGCACCGACTTGATCACCGACCGCGAGGTGTTGGCGGGTGTGGATGCGCAGTTGGCCGCGCATGTGACGCGGTGGCCGTCGATGACGCGGGCGCGGTTGGGCGCCCAGATCGACAGGATCGTGGAGCGCGTCGATGCTGATGCGGTGCGGGCGCGCAAAGAGCGGCACGCCGACCGGGAAGTCTGGTTGACCGATCTTGATGGTGGCACGTCGATGATCACCGGCAGCTTGGTCACCTCGGATGCGCATGCGCTTGATCGGCGGTTGAGCGCGCTGGCGGCCACGGTGTGTCCCGATGATCCGCGCACCCGCCAGCAGCGCCGCGCTGACGCGTTGGGCGTGTTGGCCGCCGGCGGGGATCGGCTGGGTTGTCGCTGCGGGCGCAGCGAATGTGCTGCCGCTCAGTGCCCGGCGCCCGGTGCGATGGTGATCCATGTGCTCGCCGAGCAGGCCGGCATCGCGGGTCGCGCGATGGCGCCGGCTTCGCAGGTGAGCGCCGACGGGCTGATCCCGGCAGAGCTGGTCGCCGAGCTGTCCGCCTCGGCCAAGCTGGTCCCGTTGATCCATCCCGGCGATGCGCCACCCGAAGAGGGCTACGTGCCGTCGAAGGCGCTGGCCGATTTTGTGCGCTGCCGGGACTTGACGTGTCGCTGGCCGGGCTGTGATCGGCCCGCTTTCGACTGCGATCTCGACCACACCATCCCCTACGCCGATGGCGGGCCCACCCATGCCTCCAACCTCAAGTGTTATTGCCGCACGCACCATTTGGTGAAGACCTTCTGGGGCTGGCGTGATCAGCAACTGCCCGACGGCACCCTGATACTGACCTCACCGTCGGGCCAGACCTATGTCACCACCCCGGGCAGCGCGCTGCTGTTCCCCAGCCTGTGCCAGGCCACCGGCTCCATCGCCGCCCCCGAAGTCGACACGCCCGCCGACCACTGCGGACAGCGCACCGCGATGATGCCCAAACGCCCCAAGACCAGAGCGCAAAACCGCGCCCACCGCATCACCACCGAACGCCACCGCAACCGCGACAGCAGGGTGACCCGACACCGTGCCCGCACCTACGCGAGTTCGGCTGACTGGATCAACTCCACCAGCCCCGGCCCACCCGACGACGACCCACCACCCTTTTAAAGCCTGGCAGACCTAGCCCTTTCGGGCACATCAGGACTTCGAGCTGGCCTTGGCTGGTGCTTTCTTAGCGGGTGCCTTTTTGGCAGCCGGCTTTTTCGCCGGAGCTTTCTTAGCCGGCGCCTTCTTAGCGGCCGCCTTTTTGGCCGGTGCCTTGCCGTCGCCCGAGCGCGCCTTCACGCTGGCCTCCAGCTTGGCCAGCAGATCGGAGACGTCTTCGGTCTCGTCCAGTTCTTTAGGCTGCTCTTCGGTGGTAAAAGCTTCTCCGCCTTCGAGTTTCGCCTGCACCAGCTCGTGTAGCTGCTCCTGATAGTCGTCGTGGTAGCGATCGGGGTTGAAATCATCGGCCATCGAATCGACAACCTGCCCGGCCATTTTGAGCTCTGCCGGTTTGATGTCGACCTTCTTGTCCAGCACCGGGAAGTCGGGGTCGCGGATCTCATCGGGCCACAACAGCGTATGGATCACCATCACGTCGCGCTTGCCGAAGTCCTTGACCCGCAACGCCGCAAGCCGGGTCTTGTTGCGCAGCGCGAAATGTACGATCGCGACCCGATCGGTGTCCGCCAGCGTCTTGGCAAGCAGCACATACGATTTGGTAGATTTGCCGTCCGGCTCGAGGAAGTAGCTCCGGTCGTACATCATCGGGTCGAGTTCGCTTGCCGGGACGAACTCCAGCACTTCGATCTCGCGGCTGCGCTCCTCGGGCAGGGTCGCGATGTCGTCGTCGGTGATGATCACCGTCTTGCCGTCGTCGGATTCGTATGCACGGGCGATATCGCGGAACTCGACGACTTCGCCGCACACCTCGCACACCCGCTTGTATCGGATGCGGCCGTTGTCCTTGGCATGCACCTGATGGAACTTGATGTCGTGGTCCTCGGTCGCGCTGTACACCTTGACCGGGACGTTGACCAGTCCGAAGGAGATCGAGCCCTTCCAGATGGAACGCATAGAGCAAGTATGCCCACATTGCTATGCGGATATGCGGCTAACGGTGACGGCCCGCCGCGGCCAGCGCGGCCCGGTCCGGCAGGTCAGCACCCGCTCGGCCGACGGTGAGCGCAGCCGCGTCGCTGGCCTCCTCGAGTGCCGCCGTCAGTCCGTCGACGTTCAGCCCGGCCAGTTCGCCGCGTCGCTGGGCGCCCAACAAGCCCCGCCCCCACAGCGCGTCGATCAAGCCGACCATGAACGCGTCGCCGGCACCGACAGTGTCGACTACCTGCACCGGCTGGGCGGGCACCCGCACCTCGCCGGCCGCGCAGACGGCCGTCGCGCCCCGGTCGGACATGGTCACCGCCACGATCGACGGACCCAGCGTCAGCCAGGTCTGCGCGACCCGCTCAGGCGGACGACGGGGGTCGAGCCAATGCAGATCTTCCTCGCTGACCTTCACGATGTCGCTGCGCTCGACGAGATGCTCGATGCGCTCGCGAGCCAGATCTCGGTCAGCGATCAGCGATGGCCGCACGTTGGGGTCGAAGGTGATGGTTGCCGACAGCCGGTAGGCGTCGACGAGTGCCGCGACCGCCAGGCAGCCCGGCTCCTGCACCGCGGCAATCGATCCGGTGTGCACGAAAAGCGGTGGCGCGACCGGTGGCGTACCGGAAAGCTGCCAGTCCAGATCGAACTCATACTCGGCCGACCCGTCAGCCCCGACGGTCAACTGTGCGGTCGCCGTCCGGTCAGCCCTCTGGCCGTCCGAAACAAGTTGCACCCCTGCTGCTTTCAGGTAATCGGCGATACGCCGGCCATGCGGGTCGTCGGCGATGCGGGTCAGGAAGTCGACGTCGCGACCCAGGCGGCCCAGTCCGACGGCGACGTTGAGCGGGCTCCCGCCGACATGCTCGGTACCGTCCTCGACGATGTCGATCAGCGATTCGCCAATCACCAGCCCGCGGGTCATTGCACTAATGCCTCCAAAGTCGCCCGAGCTCCCTTGCGGTGCAACGAATCCAGCGCCCAGCTGTAGGCCTGGACGAAGCGCGGCTGATGGGCGAGGTCGCCAAACACCGCGGCGACCTCGATGAACGCGGTGGGGTTCTCGTGCTGCGACCGGGCGATCGGCACCAGCGAGTCCGCCAGCTGGTCCAGCACCTCGAACGGCTCACCCCATTCGTCGGTGCCCTCGGCGTAGCGGGCCCAGCTTGCCACCACCGCTGCCGCCAACCGCACCGACCCGCCGCGCGCCAGGTTGTCGCAAATCACCGGGATCAGCCATTTAGGGATGCGATCTGAGGAGTAGGCGCACAACCGGGCGACGGTGTCGCGCACGCCCGGGTTGGCGAACCGCTCGATCAGCGTGCGGCTGAATTCGTGCAGATCAATTCCGGGC
Source organism: Mycobacterium sp. (assembly GCA_035642975.1). Lineage (GTDB taxonomy): Bacteria > Actinomycetota > Actinomycetes > Mycobacteriales > Mycobacteriaceae > Mycobacterium. The sequence goes on along the minus strand of DASQRI010000420.1, from coordinate 10,091 downwards.
ACCGGCGGCAGCGTCGGGATGGCCTCGGATTCGAAGTAGGCAAGCAGGAATTCAGCGAACAGGGGATCGCTCGCCGCCTGATGGACGAACTCGAATCCGCACAGATGGGCGAAGTAGGCCAGGCATTGATGCCCGGCGTTGAGCAGCCGTAGCTTCATCAACTCATACGGGGCGACATCGTCGACCAGCAGCACGCCCGCCTGCTCCAATGGCGGCCTGCCGTCGGCAAAGTCGTCTTCGAGCACCCAGGCAGCGAACGGCTCGGCCACCACCGGCCATCGGTCGTTGACGCCGAGGTCGCGCCGGACTTCTGCGGCCATCTCCAATGTCGTCGCGGGGGTGATCCGGTCCACCATCGAACTCGGGAACCGAACGTGTCCCCCCACCCAGTCCGCGAGTTCGGGATCTCGGCTCTCGGCATTGGCGAGGACGGCCCGCCCGGCGATCTCACCGTTGTTCTCGATGTTGTCGCACGACACGATGGTCGGTGCGACGACCCCGCGACGGCGACGCCGGTCCAAAGCCTCGGTGATCAACGCGAAGGCGGGTCCGTCCGCGTCGCGGTAACCACCCTCGGTGATGGTCAGCGAAATGATCCGGGTGGACGCTGCGGCCAACAGCTCGACCGCGGCCTCTGGGTCGTCGGGGGCATAGCGGTAGTCGATGATCGAGCCGATCACGTGTGCGTCCCGACTGCCGTCCGGATTCTCCAGAACCAGCGTGTAGAGCCCATCTTGATCGGTCAGCACGTCGCGCATCGTCCAGTCCCCGGGCATCACGCCGATGCCGCAAATGCCCCACTCGCGCGCCAGACCAGCTTGCAGCAGGCGGTCGATATACATGGCCTGATGCGCCCGGTGGAAGTGACCGGTGCCGATATGCGCGATGCCGACGCTGACGCTGCTGCGGTCATAGTTCGGTGCTTCAATCGACAGCTTGGAGAGCGCCGCGTTGTTCAGGTCTATCGCGTTAACCACGATTGCCCAACTCCTCTCAGAGCTACGGCCTGGCTCAAATACCAGGATCGCAGCACCTTCTTGACGGTACGACGACAGGGCCTCAGCAGCCAGGGCGACGGCGCCTACGTGAGAGAAGAACCGGCTGCCGTCACCGCTGACAACAAGAGGACGTCGGCGAGCGCGCGCCACGAGTCGGTTATCGCGACCGCGCCTGCTTCGATCAGTTCCGTACGGCGGCTTGCTTGTTCGTCTGCTGGGACGAACATCACGTTGCCGACGGCGAGGTAGCCCGCCGCAACCGCGGATCTGACACCGGCCACCGAGTCTTCGACGGCCAGGCCCTGGTGACTGTCGACGTCCATGACCTGGCCGGCGTGCAAGTACACCGCGGGATCGGGCTTGCTCGTGGGCACGGGCAGGGAATCCTCCGCGCTGAACCGCACAGCCGCCGGGATGAGCGGATCGAGACCGGTCACCGCGAAACAGGCAGTCAAGCGCGCACTGGCACTGGAACTGACCGCTATCAACGCATATCGCGATGCGAGAGCTCGCAGGGGATCGAGCACCTCCGGATCGGGTTTCAGGGTGACGCCCAGATGAGCGGTGACCTGCTCGCGTTCTTGGCGCACCCACTGCTCGAGTTCATCGGCGCACAACGCGCGACCGGCTGCCACGTCGCTGTCCGACGCGACCAGTGCATCGGGACGGCCATCTGCCAGTGTCTTCTCGAACGGAACTCGCGACAGCACAGCCAGGTCGGTGGCAGTGCTGCGAAAGTTCTTGCCGACGGCCTTCTTTCGCAGCTCGTCGCCACTGAGCGGTGCTGTCACGCCGAACCTGGCCAGAAAGCGAGTGGTCACGTCGGCCGACGCGTCGAACGCCGGTCCCTCGGAAGGGAAGAGGTTGTCATCGGCGTCGCACAGCAGCGTGGTGATCGGCGCGGGATCGAAATCGCGCACAAACGTCAGTCCTTGGGCGTTCATTACGACACCAACTCCCGAACATCGTCGCCCAGCGCCCGACGCAGCGTCGGAATCACGCCGTACTCGTCGATGTCGGCAACGATGTCGCCGAAGCGCTCGGTGAAGGTTGGAATCAAGCGCAGTTCGGCGAACATTTCTTGACCCAGCAGCGCATCAGGGTTGTCCATGTTTGCCAACTTAGTGAGCAACTCCGACTGCGGATCGTCGATCTGAAATTTGTGACCCTTAACGTCGTAGCCGCGCAGATAGCGGGCCCAGCCGGCGACCGCCAGCATCAGCAGACTATGCGGCCGGTCCTGAGCAATCGCTTCCTGCAGGGACGGCAACAGGAACGACGAGATCTTCGACGACCCGCGACGAGCCAACCGCGACAACTGGTCGCTCATCTGCGGGTTGCTGAGCCGGCTGAGCAGCGTTTCCCGGTATTCGGCGTTGTTCATGCCGGGAACCGCCGGCAGCAGCGGCTGAATCTCATCGGCCATGAGCTGCTCGATGTAGCCAAAGAACACCTGGTCGCGCATCGCTTCGTCGGTGCGCTGGTAACCGGCCAGCGTGCCCAGGCACGCCATCGCGATGTGGCTTCCGTTGAGCAGTCGGGTCTTGACCGTCTTGTGGTCGCTGACGTCGGTGACGAACTCCACGCCCACCTCGTCGAGAGGCGGCCGCCCGTTGCTGAAGCTGTCCTCGATGATCCATTGGGAGTGCGGCTCAGTGACTACCGGCCATTTGTCGGCGATACCGAAGGTGCGCTCGACGAACTCGCGCTCCGACTTCGAGGTCCGGGGCGTGATGCGGTCGACCATGGTCGACGGGAACGCCACATGGGTGTCGATCCAGCTCGCCAGGCCAGGGTTTTTCAGCGCGGCGAACGACACCAGCGCAATGCGCGCCGCCTGGGTGTTGTCGGGAAGGTTGTCGCAGCAGAGCACGGTGAACGGCGCGATACCGGCGCGACGACGGTGATCAAGCGCCTCGACCAGGTAGGGCCAGGCGGTCGCGTAGCTGTCGGTCGCGACGAGGTCGGCGCGCACGTCGGGGTGCTCCGCATCGAACTCGCGGGTGACCGGGTCCAGGAAGTACCCGTTGCTGGTGATCGTCAGGCTGACGATGCGGGTCTGTGGATCGGCCAGCGCGAGACGGACCGCCGCGCTGTCGTTGGGTGCGTAGTGAATCGACCCGATCGAGCCCACTACACGCGCAGTCGGGTCGTCGTGACCGCGCTCTACCACGGTGTAGAGCCCGTCCTGCGTCGAGAGCAGGTCCCTGGCATCGGGAGAGTGCAGGCTGACGCCGGTGACACCCCAATCCGTAGAGATACCCGAGCAGGCAAGGTCGTCGAAATAGACGGCCTGGTGAGCGCGGTGGAAGTTACCCGCGCCGATGTGGACGACGCCTCGTTGCAGCGACGCGCGGTCGTAGGTCGGCACATCGATACGCCGAGAATGTAGGCGGAGAGTTGCATCACTTAAGGGGACGCCGGCCGACGGGCGCCAGGGGATTACATTGCGCATCGGGTTCCTGTGCCCGACGCGGCCGCCGGAATAACGTGAAGTGTCCGACCTCACAAAAATTTACGTCGACGACATAATTGGCGGTGAGGGGCCGTTAACACTGGTGAAACGCGTAGTTTGGCTGTCATGGCGTCGCAGGTGAAGCTGACCAACGCCGACAAGGTGCTCTACCCGGCCAGCGGCACCACCAAGGCCGAAATCTTCGATTACTACACGGGCATCGCCGCGGTGATGTTGCCGCATATCGCCGGCCGCCCGGCCACCCGCAAGCGCTGGCCCAACGGCGTCGAGCAGCCGTCCTTCTTCGAAAAACAGCTGGCCTCCTCGGCGCCCGACTGGCTGCCTCGCGCCAGCGTGACGCACCGATCAGGGACGACCACGTATCCGATCATCGACAGCGCCGACGGGCTGGCCTGGATCGCCCAGCAGGCTGCGCTGGAAGTGCACGTGCCGCAGTGGCGCTTCGTCGCCGAGTGGACCCGAAAAGGCGAAGAGTTGAACCCGGGCTTGGCAACTCGGCTGGTCTTCGACCTCGACCCCGGCCAGGGCGTGACGATGCCCCAGCTCGCCGAGGTGGCACGCGCAGTCCGCGACCTGGTCGCCGACATCGGGCTGACCACGTTTCCGCTGACCAGCGGCAGCAAGGGCCTGCACCTCTACAGCCCCCTGGACAAACCGGTGAGCAGCCGGGGCGCGGTGGTGTTGGCCAAACGTGTTGCGCAGCAACTGGAAGCGGCAATGCCCAAACTGGTCACGTCGACGATGACCAAGAGCCTGCGGGCGGGCAAGATCTTCGTGGACTGGAGCCAGAACAACGGGTCGAAGACCACCATCGCGCCGTATTCGCTGCGTGGACGGGAGTTTCCGACCGTCGCCGCGCCGCGCAGCTGGGACGAACTCGACGACAAGAAACTTCGCCATCTGCGCTACGACGAGGTGCTGAAGCGGGTCGAGCGCGACGGGGACCTGCTGGCGCCGCTGGACGGCGATCTGACAACCCCCGACCGGCTGACCAGATACCGCAGCATGCGTGACGCGTCGAAAACGCCCGAGCCGGTGCCCAGCTCGAAACCCGCTGTCGGTCAAGGCAATACCTTTGTCATCCAGGAACACCACGCCCGCCGGCTGCACTACGACTTCCGCCTCGAACGCGACGGCGTACTGGTGTCCTGGGCGATCCCGAAGAACCTGCCCGAGACCACCGCGGTCAACCACCTGGCGGTCCACACCGAGGACCATCCACTGGAATACGGCGGTTTCGAAGGCTCGATCCCGAAGGGCGAGTACGGCGCCGGCAAGGTGATCATCTGGGACTCCGGCACTTACGACGCCGAGAAGTTTCGTGACGACGGCGAAAAAGGCGAGGTCATTGTCACGCTGCACGGCCAGCGGATCTCGGGTCGCTACGCGCTGATTCAGACCAACGGTGACCAGTGGCTGGCGCACCGGATGAAAGACCAGCACGTCTTCCGATTCGACGAGCTGGCACCGATGCTGGCCACCCACGGTTCGGTCGCGAAGCTGAAATCCTCGCAGTGGGCGTTCGAGGGCAAGTGGGACGGCTACCGGCTGCTGGTCGACGCCGACCACGGCGAGGTGCGGCTGCGATCACGCAGTGGGCGCGACATCACCAAGGAATTTCCGCAATTGCGTTCCGTGGCGGTCGATCTCAGCGACCATCACGTCGTACTCGACGGCGAGGTCGTCGCCCTCGACACGTCTGGTGTGCCCAGCTTCAGCGAAATGCAGAACCGGGCGCGCGCCACCCGGATCGAGTTCTGGGCATTCGATCTGCTGCACCTGGACGGGCGGTCGTTGCTGCGGGCCCGCTACCGGGATCGCCGGCAGCTGCTGGAAACCCTGGCCGCCGGTGGCGGCAGTCTCATCGTTCCCGACTTGTTGTCCGGCGACGGTGAGCAGGCGCTGGAGTACTCGCGTAAACACCGGTGGGAGGGCGTGATCGCCAAGAAGCGCGACTCCACATATCAGCCGGGTCGCCGCTCGGCGTCCTGGGTCAAGGACAAGTACTGGAACACCCAGGAAGTCGTCATCGGCGGGTGGCGCGCCGGGGAGGGTGGACGCAGCAGCGGGATCGGCTCGTTGTTGGTGGGTATTCCCGCCGCCGATGGGCTGCGTTTTGCCGGGCGGGTCGGTACCGGGTTCACCGAACGCGACCTGGCGAATTTGAAGAAGACGTTGGCGCCGCTGCACACCAACGAATCCCCCTTCGATGCAGAGCTTTCCACTCAAGACGCCAAGGGCGTGACGTTCGTGAAGCCAACATTGGTCGGTGAGGTCCGGTACAGCGAGTGGACATCGGATGGTCGCCTGCGTCAACCCAGTTGGCGTGGACTGCGGCCCGACAAAGAGCCCGGCGAGGTGGAGAGGGAAGAGGTGGGGAGGGAGTAGAGGGCGTCGATTGCTTCCTGCAAGCCCCGGGTCGCCAGCTCGTCGGCCAACTCGTTGTCGGCGACTCCCGAGTGCCCCTTCACCCAGAACCACTCGACCTGGTGTCGCGAGCAGGCCAGCTGAAGGCGCTTCCAGAGGTCGACGTTCTTCACCGGCTGCTTCGCGGCGGTCTTCCATCCGTTGCGCTCCCAGCCGAGCACCCACTTGGTGATGCCGTTCCGGACATAGCTGCTGTCGGTGTATAGGTGCACCGTCAGGGGTCTGGTGAGTGCCTCCAGCGCCATGATCGGTGCGGTCAATTCCATCCGGTTGTTGCTTGTCTCGCCGGAGTCGCCGCCGCACATCTCGCGGACGTGTTGACGTTGGCGCAGGACCGCTCCCCAGCCGCCGGGGCCGGGATTCGGTCGGCACCCGCCGTCGGTGTGGATGATCACTAGATCCTTGGCGGGCTTGGCGTCATCGGCGCGTTCGATCATGCGCCGAGAATAGGCAGTGCACCGAGCAGTCGGCTCAGCGACGCGCGGGCGCCGAGATCATTGCGGACCGGACCGAAAGCCCCAGCGCGTCATGCCGGAGCGTAGTGATCCGGCGTCCAGGCTGCACCGCGTCCTTGACCGGTGCTGTGCGATCACCAAAGTAGGCGGCGGTCGCGTCGATGTCCGCGACGACGTACGTAATCCCCCAAAGAGTCGATGGACCGTCGCTCGCAGTCTCCGGCGAACCGACGACTTCGATGATCACCTCCCCGACCCGGAAGAAGATCTGGCGGATAGGTCGTCCGCCGAGTTGGCCGTCCCGCTCCCGACGCGGCTGGCGCTGCAGCGACTGCGTCTGAACTTGTCGTCGGGATGCCGTCGAGGTCATGCAGCGAGCCGTCCGACGGGAGGCCGCGCAACGACCACCCGACGATGCCGGCGCCGCGGTTACGACCAGTCAGCCGGATGCGAGCGCCGCCGATCCGGCAGACGGCATCGGAGTCCACGCTGAACCCGGCTCGAGTCCAGGCAATCGCCGGGTCGGCGACCTCGACCTCGTCGACCGTGATGCTCATGGACTCGGCGTTCCGGCCTTTAGCCTGTAAGCGTTATCGTCGCGTTCATTGACCATCATGTCGTCTCCGAATATTGCACACTTCGAGTACGGCATCTCCGCCAGTTGTACGACAGGACTGAATCACGATGCGATGGGTGACCTTTCGAGACGACAGTGGCCGGCGGACTGGAGTGCTCTCCGGCGACGCGATCCACGCACTCGAACCCGGTCTGAGGCTGCTCGAGCTGGTCGGGCGCGGCGCCGCTGGACTCCGGCAGGCGGGGGAGCACGCACTGGGTTCGGCGGCCACGGTGCGTCTCGACCAGGTGACGCTGATGGCGCCGATCCCGCGACCGCCGTCGATCCGCGATTCGCTGTGCTTCCTCGACCACATGCGTAACTGCCAGGCGGCGATGGGCGGCGGCCGCGTGCTCAAGGACACCTGGTACCGGATTCCCGCCTTTTACTTCGCCTGCCCGTCGACCATTCTCGGCCCGTACGACGACGCCCCGATGGCCCCCGGAAGTGCCTGGCAGGACTTCGAATTGGAGATCGCCGCGGTGATAGGAACCGGGGGCCGAGATCTTTCGGTCGCGCAAGCCGAACAGGCGATCGTCGGCTACACGATCTTCAATGACTGGTCCGCGCGCGATCTGCAGATGCTGGAAGGCCAATTGGCGATCGGGCAGGCCAAGGGTAAGGACAGCGGCGTCACACTTGGCCCGTATCTGGTGACACCTGACGAACTCGAGGCCTACCGCAGTGACGGCGGGCTGAGCCTGGAGGTGACCGCACTGGTCAACGACGAGGTGATCGGTTCCGGTTCGACCGCGCAGATGGATTGGAGCTTCGCCGAGGTGATCTCGTACGCCTCGCGCGGGGTGATGTTGACCCCCGGCGACGTATTCGGTTCCGGAACGGTTCCGACCTGCACACTGGTCGAGCACCTCGACCCCGCGGTGCCCGAATCATTTCGCGGCTGGTTGCACGACGGCGATGTCGTGACGCTCAGAGTGCAGGGTCTGGGCGAAACGCGCCAGACTGTCCGCAAAAGCCCAGCGCCGCAACCACTACCGGCACGGCGCAACCCGGACGCGGCTCCCGCGGCCCAGCGGGTCAACCTGGCGCCGCCGAAAATCCCCTACACCCGCGGGTTGCACGAAGTCGCCGACCGGGTGTGGGCGTGGATGTTGCCCGACGGCGGATTCGGTTGGAGCAATGCCGGACTGGTTGTCGGCGACGGCGCGTCTTTGTTGGTCGACACCCTGTTCGACTTGCCGTTGACCCGGGAGATGTTGGACGCGATGAAGCCCATCACCGACCGCGCGCCGATCACCGACGCGCTGATCACCCACTCCAACGGTGACCACACCCACGGCAACGAGCTGCTGGACCGGTCGGTGCGGGTGATCGCCGCCAAGGGCACCGCCGAGGAGATCGCGCACGGTATGGCTCCCGAGATGCTGGCGATGGCTCAGACCGCCGACCTGGGTCCGGTCGCGACGCCATATCTGCGAGAAAGGTTCGGGCCCTTTGATTTCAGCGGTATCACGCTGCGCAACGCCGATCAGACCTTCGACGACCAGCTCACCATCGACGTCGGAGGCCGCGAAGTGCGTCTGCTGAATCTGGGTCCGGCGCACACCGCGGCGGACTCCGTCGTGCACGTGCCCGACGCCGGAGTCCTGTTCGCCGGGGACCTGCTGTTCATCGGCTGCACGCCGATCGTGTGGGCCGGGCCGATCGCCAACTGGGTGGCGGCCTGCGACGCGATGATCGCGCTGGACGCCCCGACTGTCGTCCCGGGTCATGGCCCGATCACCGACCCGGATGGAATACGCGGTGTGCGCGGATATCTCGTCCACGTCGCCGACCAAGCCGAAGCGGCCTACCGCAAGGGCCTGTCGTTCGTCGAGGCGGCCGACCGCATGGACCTCGGCGAGTACGCGAGCTGGCTGGACGCCGAGCGCATCGTCATCAACGTGTACCAACGATATCGCGAATTAGACCCGGGCACACCGGAACTCCCGGTCATGGGCTTGTTCGCGATGCAGGCCGACTGGTTCGCCAAACACGGGTAGGCGCGGCTACCGCCTGGTGGCCCGGACAAAGGCGATCGACGCCGCGGTGCCCGCCTGAGCTTCGGCGTCCAGCGGCGCCAGCCCGGCCCGCTGGAACAGGTCGGCGAGTCCGGATCTGTCGGCGTCCCAGCCGTGCTCGCGCAGGTAGGCCGTGACGTCGGTGTGCTCACCGGGATAGGTCAAGTCGGGAATGTGAAGCTCCAGGCCGTGTTCGCGCCAGCGGTCGGTCATGATCCGGGCCTGCTGCTGCTCCTTGGCTGTCTCGCCGCGCACCGTCCCGTAGTCCGCGGCGAATGTACTGCCCGCGGCGCTGAGTGCGATGACGTTGTCCAGCAGACGGACTTCGGCCTCGGGCGGCAGAAATCCGATCATGACCCCTTCAGCCAGCCACGCCGTCGGCTGCCCGGCGTCGAAACCGGCGGCCTGCAGAGCTGCCGGCCAATCCTCACGCAGGTCGATGCCAACGGGGCGATGCTCCACGCCCGGCACGGCGCCGAGATCGGCAAGCGTGGTGGTCTTGAACTCGATCACCTCGGGCTGGTCGATTTCGTACAGCGTGGTCGCCGCCGGCCAGGACAGCCGGTACGGGCGGGAGTCGAGTCCGGACGCCACGATCACCACCTGGCGGACGCCCGTCGCACTGGCCGCAGCGAAGTAGTCGTCGTAGAAGCGCGCCCGGGCGGCAAACGTCTCGACCATGCGGGGAAACCCGGCGCCGTCGTCGACGTCGGCGAAGTCGAGCTCGCCGCTGGCGACTTTGGTGAAGAAGTCCAGCCCGACCGCGCGGACCAGCGGCTCGGCGAATGGGTCGTCGATCACCGGATCGGGGCGGCGGCTGGCTGCTGCGCGGGCGGCCGCCACCATGGTGGCGGTGGCGCCGACGCTGCTGGCCAGATCCCAACTGTCGTGCTCAGTTCTTGCCATGTGCGCTCCGTCCTCACTGACTTCTCACTCCAAGCTAGATATCGACGCTGAGCGTTGGCTTACGGTTGCGGGTATGGCTGCTGTGCAATTGGCAACGCTTGAAAACCAGATCGCCTGCGTCACCTTGAATCGGCCCGAACGCTTGAACGCCATCGATGGGTCGCTGATCGACGGCATGGACGACGCAATGGA
>DASQRI010000419.1:0-6759 GCA_035642975.1 Mycobacterium sp. | reverse complement strand
ATGCTCGCAAATCATCCGGCGCTGGCCAACGCCGGAAGGCCTTGCGCTGCCGTACGTTACGGTTTGCGTCCGAGCCACGTTGTCGACATAGCGATTCTCACGCCCCTTCGTCGTCGTCCTCGTCCTCGCAGGAGCTTTTCGGGGTGGTGAAACCGGTTGATTCTCGGTTGGCCGCGAACCTGTGAAGAACACTTTGTTTCAGACTGGTCGTAAGACACCGAAACTGGACCCGCTCCTCGGCTTACACTTCCGCAAATGTTCTCGGAGACGCGCTATGCACTGAACGGGGACTTGCGCGTCGCCTATCGCACCTCGCGCGAAGGTCCTCGCGACATCGTGGTCGTCCCTAACTGGTTCACCAACTGTGAGCTCCTTCCGGAGCTGCCGTCCATTCAAGGGTGGGTTGAGGCGATGACATCGCTGGGTCGGCTCATCTTTTTCGACCAGCCGGGCACAGGGGCGTCCGATCCCGTCACGCCGGGCGCACTGCCGACCTTGGAGCAATGGGCTGACAGCATCACCGCGGTGCTGGACGATCTCGGCAGCGAAGAAGCGGTCCTCCTTGCGTTCGTCGACGGCGCGGTGGCACCGGCGGCGCTGTTCGCGGCAACACGTCCATCCCGCACCACGGCACTTGTGGTTCTGGAGGGCTGGGCGCACTTGGATGCTGAACGCCCGAGCGGGACTACAAATGAAGAAGTGGGCGAGGCGGTGGCCGCCATTTGGGGGACTGGGGAGTTCCAACACATGATGAATCCGGATATGCCGTGGAGTGAGGAGATTCGGGCAACGTGGGCTCGCATGGAACGCCTGGCTGCGAGCCCAGGGACGATCGCTCTCGTGATTCCGCTCGTGAACCAAATGGATGCGCGCGCGATCCTGCCGACCGTCCGCGTACCAACCCTGGTCCTCCACCACGCTGGCGATCCGATTATCCCGCCCGCGCAGGGCAAACAGATCGCCGACCATATACAGGATGCGAAATACATTGAGCTGCCCGGGCAAAACGTATGCCACATCGTCGAACCGGGATGGCGCACGTCGTTTCAGGAGATCGCCGAATTCCTCACGGGTGAGGGGACGGCTTCGCCGAACAACTTTCGCGTAACGCCTACGTTTACATCGAGGAGGGAATCCTTAACATCACCGATCAGATCATGATTGCCTTGGATAAGGACGACAATCCAGACAATGAGGGCTCGGCGGAACTGATGGAGGGCATTCCGGTGTCCTTCGCAAAGCAGGAGATTGCCGCAAGACAGGCCGAGGGCTACTAGAGGCAAAGCGTTCTTCAGCCAGTCAGTGCCAACCGCCCGTGCGGACTTGCTGGACAGGTTGGCACGCGGTGACCCCCTGCGGCCTCAACGATTAGGCGACGGCCGCCTAGCGCGGTCGCCGCGTGAACGGATGCGCTCGCGACATTCGCGCCACCAACAGCAGAGCCACCAGCGGGTAGGGCAGGTTGTAGGCGAGAGACTTTGCGGCGCTGACGAACTTGTAGTCATAGGCCGAACCCGGCCCGCATGCCAGGTGAAATAACGGCGCGTCCCCTAAGAATCCGACGGCCAGGTACACGCCTGTGCCCATGACGACCATTCCCGCATAAAAGACGGCTGGGAGCTGAATCCACTCTCGCCCTCGCACAAACGCATAGATCAATACCAGGTAGAAGACGCCGAACAGCACCGCCGATGTACCGACGGTGACCTGGACGAAACGCGGGTCCACCAAAATCAGTGAATCGGTCCCCGAGTGGTAGACGAAGCGCGACATGAACCACCGCGAGTTTGGGTCCGGGCGGCCCAGGAGGGTCACGGGGTCTGTCAGAAACGATGTCGACGCGAAGATCGCAAACATTACGACGAAGAACCAGTCGCGTCGGCGTTCGCGTAGCGGAATCGGGACGTTTGAGAAAGTGTCCTGACCGGCGTTGTCAGGCAACGCATCAGCGGTCGTTGACATGCGCCACCACCTATTGAACCTTTGCGCCCGGCCTTGCTTTGTCGTTGGCGGGTAGCACGCCAATCCCTGCGCTGCGAGGTCGACGACTTCTTGAAGTAAGGCGCACTCTAGAGCACCCGCGAGATTCCTGTGCAGCTTTGCCTACGGTACGTCGACGACTCACACATCGGCTTAACGTGTTTCTTCGCGAAATCGCTACCAGTTGCTATTGAGCCTTTTTCGCTCGCCCCTGCTCAGCTGGTAGCAGGAAGCACACCCATCTGAGTCAGCATGGTTGCCATGTCCATATAGACCTTCTCGCATAGGAGTCGGTCCTCGTCGAACTCGAAAATTGCTAGTACTGGAACCTCGACGCGGCGTCCTGTGGGCGGGGTACCAGCCCATTCGCCGTCATGTGTTCCCGTGATAAGTCCTTCGCCGAATACGGCGTCGTCGGCATGGCGCAGCTTGCCCATGTCGACGTGCAGATCGGGTAAGGCGTGCATGAGGCCCTGCAGCAGCTCTCGAACAGCCTCCTCGCCGTCGCTGGGTTGGCCGTTCACCTCGTAACGCGGTTGGTTGAAGGTAGCGATTGTCGCCTCGACGTCGTGGCGGTTTTCCGCCTCGGCATGCTGATTGACGATTACCTCGCGGCGCTGGCGAAGGCTGGTGATGTTGTCGACCGCTGTCATTACGGGTCTCCTCGATGCCTCGGAATCCCCCGATAGGGCGTCAGCGTAGAACACCTGCAAATGCCTGCGTAGCTTTGATTTGGGGTTCATAGACGACCCATAAGTCGGCTAAAGTGTTCTCCGCGTAATCGGTGCCACTAGGTACGCAAGAACTACACGACAGCGGATATGCGCCATTCCCCAGGAACTCCTTTGAGAGAGTGAGAGCCGCGATCCTCGAACTCGAGCCCTGACCCGATCACGAGGTCGCGCAGTGTGCTGGACACGAGTACGTCGTTCGGGCCTGCCAGGGCGCTCACGCGCGCCCCGATGTGCACAGCGATCCCTCCGATGTCATCACCGCGAACTTCGCATTCGCCGGTGTGCAGCCCAGCGCGCACCTGGATGCCGAGCGACTGGACGGCGTCGCGGATCGCCATGGCGCAGCGGATCGCTCGCTGCGGGCCATCGAACATCGCGAGGAAACCGTCACCTGACGTGCTCACCTCACGACCTCGGAAGCGGTTGAGTTGTACGCGGACGATGGCATCGTGTGCATCGAGCAGCGCGCGCCAGTCACGGTCGCCGATTTCGGCGGCCCGACGCGTCGATTCCACGATGTCGGTGAACAACACCGTGGCGAGAACCCGATCATCGGCCACATCAGTTCGGTGGCCGGTGAGGAACTCCGCGATCTCCTGAAAGGACGCACGCCACGGTTCCACGAAGTGATACATGTTGCGTCCCGGCAGTTCGACGAATTTCGCGTTCGGTATCTGATCGGCGACGTACTTGCCCCGCTCGGGCGGGATCATTAGGTCATCTGCATGATGAGCCACGAGGGTCGGCACGCGGATTGTCGGCAGCACGGCCCGCACGTCGACTTCGTACGACAAGGGCAGCACGAGAGTGTAGGCCGCTGGGCTGCCCGCCAGGCGATTATGCCGTGCCCACAGCGTCCGGATCTCCTCGTTCCAAGGCATGTCCGGATTCATCAAATGGAGGAACTCCCCGGTTGCCCACATGGGGACCGTCGCAGCGGCGACTTCCTTGGCATCGATACCATCATTACGTTCCGAATCCGCGTAGCCCTCGAGCGCGACCAGTGCCGACGTGCGGGACGGATATGTTGCTGCGAACAGCGCACCAGTCGCGAACGCCGCGTTGGCAGCGATGAGGACCGCTTGCCTACTCCCTAGATCGTCCAAAACCGCAGTGATGCTGTCGGCCCATTGCTCCAAGGTCGGCAGCGCGGTGGGCGTGACGGGATCGGATGCTCCGGTGCCTGGCTGATCGAAGAAGATGAGCCGACCGAGCGATGTCATCGCCTCGACCCAGCCTCGAAGGGAGGGTAGCTCCGGGAGTAGCTCGCAGCACGTGTACCAGTTCGGGATAAACACAATGTCTCGCGGGCCTTCACGTGACGTGCGATAGGCGACGTGCAAGTCGCCGTTCATTGCATAGCGCGTCTCCGAGAACATTGCGGAAGTCTAAGCCGAGAAGCGGGTCGAGTTTCGGTGTCTTGCGACCAGCTGCAACAAAGTTTTCTTCGCGAATTCGGTGCCACAATCCGCTGAAAACGTTGCGCGGCCCGCGTGGAATATGTGTATTGATTACGCAAGGACGAGCGAGGAGGCACGTCTATGCCCGCAATCTCGGCATTTCGGTCGGATGACGCACGCGCCGCATACTGTCAGCTTTACGATGCAGCGCTTGCGGTCAGCCCCATCCAGGTGACGGAATCGGACATTGAGACGTCGTTCGGACGCACGCACCTGCTTCACGCGGGCGATCCGTCAAAGCCTCCGCTGGTGGCGCTCCATGGAGCGGCGATTAGCTCGACGTCGTGGGTACCGCTCCTGCCCATCCTCGCAGCCGCCCACAACGTAACGATGATCGACATCATAGGTGACGCCGGTAAGAGCATCCCAACAAAGCCGACCACGAATAGCGCGGATCTGGTGGCTTGGCTCGACGAGACGTTACGTGCGGTTGACATCGAGCGGTCCGCGATAGTTGCCATGTCGCGCGGTGCCTGGATAGCGACCCACTACGCGACGGCCTTTCCGGAGCGGGTGGACCGTTTGGCGTTTGTGTGCCCGGTAGGGATCGTGGGCGGGATGAGTCCGAGTTTTCTGGTTCGTGCCGTGACGACCGTGGCTGTTCCGCCTACAGAACGGCGCGTCCAGGCGTTGCTGGACACCATGGTATTACCGACGAACCGCGTGTTGCTTCACCAGGAGCCGTGGGGGCCGACGATGAAGCAATTCATCTGTGGCGCTATCGGTTTCAAGGTGGCGGTCAGCAACCCTCAACCGAAGCTTTGGCCGATGCGCAGCGATTGCGATCTGCAACGGCTCGCGTCGGCCCGGATTCCGGTTCTGGCGATTATCGGCAGGGATGAGTCCGCACATAACGGGCCAAAGACGGCGACTTGCTTCCGGCAGCAATTGCCCGAGGCGCGGATCGAGCTGGTCGACGATGCGAACCACATGGTCATGGTCGACCAACCCGAGATCGTGGAGAAGCTGCTCGCCGAGCTCCTCCACTGGCGTTAGACGAACGCCTGGGGCAGACCTCGCGGGCCCACCCATGCCTCCAACCTCAAGTGTTATTGCCGCACGCAACAGCGACTGGCTGAAGGACATTCTGGCGTTGATGGCGATGGGCTGACCTGGCGGCCTTGCCATGGACCTTCTAGCGAAAACGCGATTCGCTGTCCCTACGGCAGTGCCAAACTTCGTTGATGGCTCACGACAAACCGCCCGTTGTCCTGCTGCATCCGATCCTGCTTTCGGGACGAATCTGGCACGACGTCATCCCGCTTCTCTCCAGTCATCACCAGGTGTACGCACACACCTTGCTCGGACACCATGGCGGCCCACCCGTGCAACGGCATCCGGCAACCATGATTGACGTTATCGATGCTGCCGAGCAGTATCTGGACGACCACCGCCTTGACCGACCGCATCTTGTTGGCAACTCCATGGGCGGTTTCGTGGCCATCGAGTTAGCCCGACGTGGCCGGGCCGCCACAGTGTGCGCATTATCGCCCGCTGGTTTCTGGTCGACCGAAGACGGCTCGTGGGACACCGCGGCCACCCGAGCGCGCAGAATCGCCACAACGTGTCGCATTACCCGCCCAGTCGCGCCCGTAATGTTCAAGTCGCCTCTCATACGTCGGCTCGCGTTGCGCAGTATCAACGTGGCGCGGCGCGCAGATCGGGTAGCCGCTGCCCGCGCCGTCGAGGCCGTCGAGGACAGTGTTGCGTGCACTGTCACCGTCGACGAGGTTTTTTCCACCGATGACGGCCAGATCGCCCCGTTGGACCCTCTACCATGCCCGATCACACTCGCCTGGTCGGAGAAGGACTCACTCCTGCCGGTCGCTACGTACGGCGAGATTGCCCGCGAGCGCCTGCCTCAGGCGACGTTTGAAGTCTTGCCCGATGCCGGGCATGTTCCCATGTTCGACGACCCCGAACTGGTCGCACGCACCATACTGGCGGTGACGAGGGTTTGAAATGCCGCAGCGTTAGACATCGTCGGATGCCCACACTTTCCGGATGGACCGGAATCAGATCCATGCCGCCACAGCGGAGGAGCGTCGCGGCATTGCGGATCTGATTGACGATCTCGATGAGGCGCAGCTAGCGACTTCCAGTCTGTGCGCAGGCTGGGATGTAAAGACGGTGGGCGCGCATCTGGTGAGCTTTCTGGCTGAGGGCACGCTCAGAGTTACATGGCTAGGCATGCGCCGTGCTAGTGAGGATCGGGCAATTGATGAGCTGGCGCGCCGTCGCGCTCAGCGGCCAGCTGCCGAAATTGCGGCAAGTCTGCGCGACCTCGCTGATCACCGATATTGGAGGCCTCCGCCGCAAGCACCTGGTCTGCTAGCCGAAGTCTTGGCCCATAGCGGCGACATCAGAATCCCCCTCGGACTTCCCTTCGAACCAGATCCGCAGCTGACAGCGACCGCGCTGGACTTCTTGACCGGCCTGGTGCCGATCGGCCTCGTGCCGTTAAGACGACTGCGAGGGATTCTCTGGCAAGCCACTGACATAGATCGGACGTGGGGTGAGGGACAGGAAATCCGTGGCCGGCACCACAACTGATGATGGCTGCGGTCGGGCTGCCGTGCTGGATG
>DASQRI010000418.1:0-4707 GCA_035642975.1 Mycobacterium sp. | reverse complement strand
GGGCAGGCCTCCCCGCCGAAGATCAGCAGCCGCACCGCTTCAAGCGCCTCGGCCGGCCAGAGCGCGGCCAGTGTCGGCACCGTCGACACCACAGTCACGTCGCGGGTGACCAGCCACGGCCCCAGGTCCATCCCGCTCCGGACCAGCGATCGCGGTGCCGGCACCAGGCACGCGCCGTGCCGCCACGCCAGCCACATCTCCTCGCACGACGCGTCGAACGCCACCGACAACCCGGCCAGCACCCGGTCGCCGGGCCCAAGCGGGTTGTCCCGCAAGAACATCTGCGCTTCGGCATCGACGAACGCGGCGGCGTTGCGGTGCGTGACGGCTACGCCCTTGGGCGTACCGGTCGACCCGGAGGTGAAGATGATCCACGCGTCGTCGCGGGGCAGCGGCGCCCCGGCCCGCCAGCCGCGCGACGAGCCGGGCCCTCGTGCCATGCCCGCTTCGGTCAGCACCGCGACGACGTTGGCGTGGCCGAACACCAAATCGGCGCGCTCGTCGGGGTCGTCGGCGTCGACCGGCACGTACGCCGCGCCGACGGCCAGCGTCGCCAGGATCGCCTCGTAGAGCGCAAAGCTGCCCGACGGCATCCGGATGCCGATCCGGTCGCCACGGCCGATGCCCCGGGCGGCCAGCCAGGCCACGCTCGCCTCGATGTCCCCGATCAGCTCGCTGTAGGTCAGCTGCACCGTGCCGTCGTCGATCGCCGCCGCGTCCGGGTAGCGCGCGGCGGTGTCGTAGAGAATTTCGACGAGCGTGCGGGGGCTCGGGGCGAGCTGCGACGACAGGTATTGCGCCGGGATGTGCGCTGGAGCTGGCACTGGTCTGCTGGGCATCGCCACCACACGAAAATACTCAAGCCGAAGCGTTCTAACGGTGAGCGCGCTCACGGCGTGTGGGAAAACAGGCTGGCGGCTTCCGATCGTGAGTGACGTGACCACCTATGATCGGCACTTGCGCGGCACGCTTGTGCCGCGAACCCCGCCCGAAAAGCCCTCAGCAAGGTATATCGCCCAAAGGAGAGTGTCGTCGCGTGGGTGACCAACCCGTCGACCTATCGCTGGAGGCGTTGGCCGCAGCGGTCAACGCAGCCCGGCAAGCCTTCGCCGCCGCGGCCGATCTCGACGCATTGGCCCGCGCCAAGACCGAGCACCTCGGTGATCGGTCGCCGCTGGCGCTGGCGCGGCAGGCGCTGGCCACCTTGCCCAAGGCCGACCGTGCCGAAGCCGGACGGGCCGTGAACAGTTCCCGCGGCGATGTTCAGCACAGCTACGACGAGCGACTGACGGCGTTGCGGGCCGATCGAGATGCGGCCGTGTTGATCGCCGAGCGAATTGACGTGACCCTGCCGTCGACTCGGCGGCCGACTGGCGCGCGGCACCCGATCACGATCCTCGGCGAACACATCGCCGACACCTTCATCGCGATGGGCTGGGAACTGGCCGACGGGCCCGAGGTGGAGACCGAGCAGTTCAACTTCGACGCGCTCAACTTTCCCGCCGATCACCCGGCGCGCAGCGAGCAGGACACCTTCTATGTCGCCCCGGAAGGCTCCCGGCAGCTGCTGCGCACCCACACGTCGCCGGTGCAGGTGCGTACCCTGCTGGAGCGCGAGCTGCCGGTCTACGTCATCTCGATCGGTCGGACTTTCCGCACCGACGAACTCGACGCCACCCACACGCCGGTCTTCCACCAAGTGGAGGGGCTCGCGGTCGATCGCGGCTTATCGATGGCGCATCTGCGCGGAACCCTCGACGCGTTCGCCCGTGCCGAGTTCGGACCCCAAGCCCGCGCCAGGATCCGTCCGCACTTCTTCCCGTTCACCGAACCGTCGGCCGAAGTCGACGTGTGGTTCGAGAACAAAAAGGGTGGCGCCGGCTGGGTGGAGTGGGGCGGCTGCGGCATGGTGAACCCGAATGTGTTGCGTGCCGCCGGCATTGACCCGCAACAGTATTCGGGTTTCGCATTCGGCATGGGTCTGGAACGCACCCTGCAGTTCCGCAACGGCATCCCCGATATGCGCGACATGGTCGAAGGCGACGTCCGGTTCTCGCTGCCGTTCGGGGTGGGGGCGTGATGCGCGTTCCCTACAGCTGGCTGCGCGAAGTTGTCCGCGCCGGCGCTCCGGGCTGGGACGTGGCGCCCGCCGATCTCGAGCAGGCGCTGGTGCGCATCGGCCATGAAGTGGAAGAGGTCATCCCGCTCGGCCCGGTCACCGGACCGCTGACCATTGGACGAGTTACCGACGTCGAAGAGCTCACCGAATTCAAGAAACCGATCCGGGCCTGCAAAGTCGATGTCGGCGAAGACAAGCCACGCGAAATCATCTGCGGTGCAACCAATTTTGCGCCTGGCGATCTGGTGGCGGTGGCGCTGCCCGGTACCACGCTGCCTGGCGGCTTCACGATCACCCGGCGCAAGACCTACGGTCGCACCTCCGATGGGATGATTTGCTCAGCCGCCGAACTCGGCTTGGCCGCAGAGCATTCCGGCATCCTGGTGCTGCCACCCGGTACCGCTGAGCCCGGCGCAGACGGTGTCGAGGTGCTCGGCTTGGACGACGTGGTCTTCCACCTGGCCATCACCCCGGATCGGGGTTACTGCATGTCGGTTCGCGGTTTGGCCCGAGAGATCGCCTGCGCCTACGACCTCGACTTCGTCGACCCTGCAGATGTGCCTCCGTTGCCGCGAGAGGCACCGGGCTGGCCGTTGACGGTGCAGCCCGTGACCGGGGTACGCCGGTTCGCCCTGCGCCCGGTGACCGGCATCGACCCGACCGCCGTGTCGCCGTGGTGGTTGCAGCGCCGGCTGCTGCTGTGCGGTATCCGGGCGATTTCGCCGGCCGTCGACGCAACCAATTACGTGATGCTGGAACTGGGTCACCCGATGCACGCGCACGACCTCAAGCGGATCACCGGCGGCTTCGCGGTGCGGTTCGCCCGCGAAGGCGAGACCGTGGTCACGCTCGACGACATCGAGCGGCGGCTCAATCCCGCCGACGTGCTGATCGTCGACGACGTCGCGACCGCGGCGATCGGCGGCGTGATGGGGTCGGGCAGCACCGAAACGCGCGACGACTCCACCGACGTGCTGCTCGAGGCAGCGGTGTGGGATCCGGCGGCGGTGTCGCGCACCGCGCGACGACTGCACCTGCCCAGCGAGGCCGCCCGGCGCTACGAGCGTGAGGTCGACCCGGCCATCTCGGTGGCGGCGCTGGATCGCTGTGCCACCCTGCTCGCCGGTATCGCCGGCGGCCAGGCATCCCCGTCGCTGACCGACTGGCGCGGCGACCCGCCTCGGGACGAGTGGTCACCTGCGCCGATCCGGATCGCGGCCGACCTGCCGGATCGCACGGCGGGAGTGAGTTATCGCCCGGGCACGACGGCCCGCCGGCTGGTGCAGATCGGCGCCGCGGTCACCGGTGACGGCGAAACCCTGACCGTGACACCGCCGAGCTGGCGACCCGACCTGCTGCAGCCGGCCGACCTGGTTGAGGAAGTGCTGCGGCTGGAAGGGTTGGAAGTCATCCCGTCGGTGCTGCCGGCCGCGCCGGCCGGGCGGGGACTGTCGGCCACACAGCGCCGCCGTCGCGCCGTCGGCAAGTCGCTGGCGCTCTCGGGTTACGTCGAGGTCCTTCCGACACCGTTTCTGCCGGCCGGCGTCTTCGACGCCTGGGGGCTGCCCGCCGACGACGCACGGCGTGACACCACCCAGGTGCTCAACGCGCTGGAGGCCGATCGGCCGCATTTGGCCACCACCTTGCTGCCGGGATTGCTGGAGGCCTTGGCGCGCAACGTGTCTCGCGGCATCGTCGACGTTGCGTTGTTCGCCATCGCGCAGGTCGTGCAGCCGACCGAGCAGACCAATAGCGTGGGGCTGATCCCGGTGGACCGGCGACCCACCGACGCGGAGATCGCTGCGCTCGACGCGTCGCTGCCGCGCCAACCTCAGCATGTCGCCGCGGTGTTGACCGGGCTGATAGAGCCGCGCGGCCCGTGGGGCGACGGTCGGCGCGCCGAAGCGGCCGATGCGTTCGAGGCGGTTCGAATCATCGCCGCCGCCAGTGGAATCGAGGTGGTGCTGCGCGCCGCCCACTACCTGCCATGGCATCCGGGGAGATGCGCGGAAGTGCTCGTGGGCGAAACCGTGGTGGGTCACGCAGGCCAGCTGCACCCGGCGGTGATCGAGCGCTCCGGCCTGCCCAAAGGCACCTGCGCGGTCGAGCTGAACCTCGACGCAATCCCGATTGTCGAGGCGTTGCCGGCGCCTCGGGTCTCCCCGTTTCCCGCGGTGTTCCAGGACGTCAGCCTGGTGGTGGACAAGGACGTCGCCGCGCAGACGGTGCAGGATGCCGTTCGCGACGGCGCGGGGGAGTTGTTAGAGGAAGTCCGGCTGTTCGACGTGTACACCGGTCCGCAAGTCGGGGAGGGCCGCAAATCGCTGACATTCGCGCTGCGGTTCCGTGCGGCAAATCGCACGCTGACCGAAGACGAGGCCAGCGCGGCCCGGGACGCGGCCGTGCGCTGTTCAGCCGACCGGGTTGGCGCGGTGCTGCGCACCTGATGGCGAGCAGACACAAAAGCCCCTATCTCCCGGCGTGTCGCGGCGCCTTTGCGTCTGTTCGCGCGAGCGACCCAGAGCGCCTGAAGAATGAATTTGCATGCATGTGCATAGTCATGCAACGATGGGCGGCATGTCCCAGAC
>DASQRI010000417.1:0-2487 GCA_035642975.1 Mycobacterium sp. | reverse complement strand
GGGTATCGCGGACGTCGGTGTCGGGCATATATGCAGCCGGGGACTGTACCGGTTTGCTGCTGCTGGCATCGGTGGCCGCGATGCAAGGCCGGATCGCCATGTGGCATGCGCTGGGGGAGGCGGTCAGCCCCATCCGGCTGCGGACAGTCGCCGCCGCGGTGTTCACCCGGCCCGAAATCGCAGCGGTCGGTATTCCTCAGTCGGCCATCGACAACGGATCGGTGCTGGCCCGGACGATAAAACTGCCGTTGCAGACCAATGCGCGGGCCAAGATGTCGGGGCTTCGCCAAGGCTTCGTCAAACTCTTCTGCCGGCAGTCCACCGGTGTGGTCATCGGCGGCGTGGTGGTCGCGCCGATCGCGTCGGAGTTGATTCTGCCGATCGCGATGGCCGTGCAGAACCGCATCACCGTGAATCAGCTGGCCGAAACCCTGTCCGTCTACCCGTCACTGTCGGGTTCGATCACGGAGGCAGCCCGGCGGCTGATGGCGCGCGACGACCTGGACTGATCCAGCCGGGTAGCCTTGGGAGCCAGTGCCCTACCGACGAGTAACCGACAGGAGACCGCTGCCGTGAGCGACCCGATTCGCGTCCCGGAGAGCGAGCAAACCCGGCCCGGTTCCTTTCTGGGACCCGAGCAACGCGCCTCGGCCTGGGAGCGCCTCGGCGGCGAACAATTCGACGTCGTGGTCATCGGCGGCGGGGTGGTGGGCTCGGGGTCCGCGCTGGATGCCGCCACTCGTGGGCTGAAGGTGGCGCTGGTCGAAGCGCGTGATTTCGCCGCGGGCACATCGAGTCGGTCCTCCAAGATGTTTCACGGCGGCCTGCGCTACCTGGAACAACTGGAATTCGGACTGGTTCGCGAGGCGCTTTTCGAGCGCGAACTGTCGCTGACCACGCTGGCGCCACACCTGGTCAAGCCGCTGCCGTTTCTGTATCCGCTGACCAGGCGGTGGTGGGAACGGCCATACGTCGCTGCCGGCCTGCTCCTTTACGACGAACTCGGTGGCTCGAAATCCGTTCCGGGGCAGAAGCATCTGACCCGGGCCGGGGCGCTGCGGCTGTGCCCGGGTCTGAAGCGCAGCGCGCTGATCGGCGGCATCCGCTACTACGACACCGTCGTCGACGACGCCCGTCACACCCTGACCGTGGTGCGTACCGCCGCGCACTACGGCGCGGTGGTGCGATCGTCCACCCAGGCGGTTTCGTTGCTGCGCGAAGGTGACCGGGTGACGGGCGTGCGGGTGCGCGACTCGGAGGACGGCGCCGTCACCGACGTGCGCGGGCACGTCGTCGTGAACGCCACCGGGGTGTGGACCGACGAGATTCAGGCATTGTCCAAGCAGCGCGGACGGTTTCAGGTCCGCGCGTCCAAAGGCGTGCACATCGTCGTGCCGCGGGACCGGATCGTCAGCGACGTCGCGATCATCCTGCGCACCGAGAAGTCGGTGATGTTCGTCATTCCCTGGGGCAACCACTGGATCATCGGCACCACCGATACGGACTGGGCATTGGACCTGGCGCATCCGGCGGCCACCAAGGCCGACATCGACTACATCCTCGGCACCGTCAACACCGTGCTGGCGACGCCGTTGAGCCACGCCGATATCGACGGGGTATACGCGGGGCTACGGCCGCTGCTGGCCGGGGAGAGTGAGGAGACGTCTACGTTGTCGCGGGAGCATGCGGTCGCGGTGCCCGCACCTGGCCTCGTCGCGATCGCCGGCGGCAAGTACACCACGTATCGGGTGATGGCCGCTGATGCGATCGACGCTGCGGCGCAATACATTCCGGCGCGCGTTGCGCAGTCGATCACCGAGAAGGTGCCGCTGCTGGGCGCCGACGGCTACTTCGCGCTGATCAACCAGACCGAGCACGTCGGGGCGCTGGAGGGCCTGCATCCATACCGGGTGCGCCACCTGCTGGATCGCTACGGATCGCTGATGAGCGAGGTGCTGGCGCTGGCCGCCGACCGTAGGGATCTGCTCAACCCGATCGCTGCCGCACCGGGCTACCTCAAGGTCGAAGCGGCCTACGCCGCCGTCGCCGAGGGGGCTTTGCATCTCGAAGACATCCTGGCCCGGCGGACCCGCATCGCCATCGAGTATTCCCACCGCGGCGTCGACTGCGCCCGCGAGGTGGCCGATGTCGTTGCGCCGATCCTGGGCTGGACTCCCGCCGACGTCGACCGTGAGGTCGAGACCTACACGGCACGGGTGGAGGCCGAGGTGCTGTCCCAGGCCCAGCCCGACGACGCATCCGCGGATGCGTTGCGGGCCGGCGCCCCCGAGGCACGCGCCGAGATACTCGAGCCGGTGCCACTTACTTGAGGCCCGCCCCGCTGCCGGCACGCGACGGATTGGGACCGGCGCGGTTGCGGGCGCGCGGCGGACCGCTGGGCGACGAGCTGGCCAGCCGGTTCGGGCCCGAGGCGGCCGCCAAGGCGATCGCCGGCGAGGTCGTCGATCAACACGGCGCGGTGCTCGA
>DASQRI010000416.1:0-16897 GCA_035642975.1 Mycobacterium sp. | reverse complement strand
CGTGAAGAGGTAGTGCCACGTGGTGGCAACCGCTTTCGAGGCCCCGGTGGTGCCCGACGTGAAGAACAGCGATCCGATGTCTGCGACGTCGCCAACGTAGTCGCCGGCGGTGCTCTGCGCTCCGCGGTCCAACGCCTGATCGGATGAATCACCGTGCACCACAATGGTACTCAGTCCAGGCAGTCGGTCGGCCACCTCGATGAGTCGCGGTTGCCGATCGGTGTCGGTCACCACCGCTTTCGCCCGCGCCAACCGGAGTGCGTGCAGCAGGAAGTCACCCTTGTTGGCAGCGTTCACCGCTGCGGCCACCGCGCCGATGCGTGCCGCACCCAACCAGAAATAAACCCACTCCGGGCAGGTTGCGGTGAACAACGCGACGCAGTCCCCCGCTCCGATGCCCGTGTCCAACAGGGCATTGGCAGCCGCGCAGGACCGTCGCCGCATCTGCTCGAAGGTGATCTCGGTGCCTGCGATCGACATCATCACCCGGTCCGGAAACTGTTCGGCGCGACGATCGAGCACCGCCGCGACACTGAACCGTTCAACACCGAAATCAGCTGGGCCGATGGGCTTTCCGTCACATGCGGGTGCCGCCTCAGTCGGCACGCGGGCCATCAGGCGCCTGCGGCCGCCGGGTCAGGCTCACCGTCGGGGGTGTAGCCGAAGTCGTCGGGTGAGCTCTCTTCGCCCGGGTAGAAGCGATGCGCCCAGCGCCGCAGCGCCGCGTAGTCGTGCGCCTCCTCGGGCGCCAGGTTCGGCTTCTCCAGGTACTTCATGTTCTCCCAGGTGAAGAAGTCCTGTTTGATGACCTCTTGCTGCAGCGCCAGGAATTTGGCGGCGCGGCCGGTGGGCGCATCGCCGGAATCGCCGGGTTCACGGATGGACGCCTGGGTGTAGAAGTAATCGGTGTAGTCCTCGTCGACCGGGGTCTGCCCGGTCACCTCGATGGTGGCGACCAGTTCGCTGGGGAAGCGGACGATGCCCAGGCCCAGCGAGTAGTTGTCGTAGATGATCTTCGCGTCGACCGGCCCATTCGGGGTCAGCCAGGTCTCCCCCCGGCCGCCGCCGAAGTGGGCGCTGACCGTGGCGTGCAGGTGATAGCCCGAGGCGTCGAACGAGGTGGTGTTGGCCGGGTTCGCGGCCTTGTGCACGTATTGCACGTGATACGGGTCGGCGGCGTTTTCGATGATCATCTGCGCGTGCACCTTGACCCTGTTGAGCATGCGGCTGTGCGGGTGCAACGGGTAGTACTCGTCGGTTTCCAGTTCGGGCAGCACTGGCGGCTGCCAGTACGGCGCCCGCCCGTGGCGCTCATGCCAGACCAGGATGAAGCCGTACCACTCGGCGCTGTGATAGGTGCGGATGCGGACGTTGTTCTTGCATCCGATCTTGCTGTACGGGATCAGCGCATTGGTGCCGTCACCGCGCCAGCGCCAGCCGTGCCAGGGGCAGACGATGTTTTCGCCTTCGACCGTGCCGCCGACGCCCATGTTGGCGCCCAGGTGCTGACAGTAGGCGTCCAGCACGTTCAGTTCGCCGGACTCGGTGCGGAACATCACCAGTTCTTGCCCGAAGTAGTGCGCTCGCTTGACGTCGCCGGCAGCCAGCTCCGAAGCGAAACCGATGATGAACCATCCGGTCGGGAATCGGTAGGGCGACAGGCTGATGCCGCTCGGCCCGAACTCGCGTTCCGAAGGGTCTATGGAGGAGTCCGAAACCGTGTGCGTCACTACCCTCTCCGTTCCCGCGCAGCCGACTGGCACACGGTCGCGCTTCATGATCGCCGCGCATTGGCGGACTCTCGTCTATTTTTACTATTTTAAGCATTGAACGTCAACGCGGGTTGTCGGCCAACGGTAGTGTTGGTCAGCAAACCGGCACCCTTGGTAGTTCTGACGTCCGAGAGAATCGAGGTAGCCGATGACGGCGTCGACAGTCGACCTGTCCGATTTCGCATTGTGGCGCAATGGCTTTCCCGACGACGTCTTCACCGAACTGCGGCGTACCAGGCCGCTGTTCCGTCATGAGCGGACGCCGGGCGTCGCCAAAACCGTCAAGCGGGATTTCTGGATGACCACCAAACACCGGCACGCCGTGCGCCTGCACCGTGATGCCGACTCCTTCACCGCTGGCGACGGCCCACTCATTCAGCCGGCCGACCTGTTCGCGTCCTATCCGACCATCATCACCATGGACCCGCCCGAACAGAACAAGCACCGCAAACTCATCTCGAGTGCATTCACCCCTCGGGCGATCGCCAAGCTCGAAGACGGCATCCGCGCCCGTGCGGCGCGGATGATCGACCAGCTGCTCGCGAACGGGGGCGGTGACTGGATTGACGACGTGGCCGACGCGCTGCCCATGACCGTGATCGGCGACATCATCGGCATTCCGGAAGAGGATCGGCCGCGTATCTTCGATGGCTTCGATCGCATCCTGAAGGCCCGCTCAGACGGGGTGCGTCAGGACGACGCCGAACTCTTCGCCACGATCTTCGGCT
Organism: Mycobacterium sp.; assembly: GCA_035642975.1. Lineage (GTDB taxonomy): Bacteria > Actinomycetota > Actinomycetes > Mycobacteriales > Mycobacteriaceae > Mycobacterium. The sequence continues at coordinate 14,397 of DASQRI010000416.1, read as the reverse complement.
ACGCGATGGAGCTCACCGCGGACAAGCGGCGAAATCCCACCGACGACATCTGGAGCACCATCGCGTCCGCCGTCATCACCGGCGACGACGGCGAGGAATTCAGTTTGCCCACCAACGAACTCGAGTTCTTCTTCTTCGTGCTGGCGTTCGCCGGCAGCGACACGACCAAGAACGCCCTGGCTATCGGACTGCAGGCGTTCGTCGCCAATCCGGACCAGATCGAGCGGTATCGCGAAGAAGAGTCCCTGCGCTCCAGCGCGGTCGAGGAGGTGCTGCGCTGGGCTTCACCGGTGGCGTACTGGACCCGCACCACCAAGGTCGACGTCGAGATCGATGGCCAGCACATCCCCAAAGGCGAGCGGGTGGTGTCCATGCTGCGTTCGGCGAATCGCGACGAGGAGGTTTTCGAGTCGCCGTTCAGCTTCGACATCGCTCGCCAACCCAACCCGCACGTGGCCTTCGGCGGCGGTGGAGCACACCATTGCCTGGGCGCGATGCTCGCGCGCGCCGAGATCCGGGCGGTGCTGGACGAACTACTGCTGCGCTGCGACGGCATCAGGCTCGGTCCGGCACGGGTGGCCTACCCGAACCTGACCACCAACATGTCGATCTATGACGAGATGCCGATATCGCTGACCGCGCGCTAGGTCGCCGGCCGCTCAGTCCGCCAGCCGCAGCGCGGCCTTGGGGCACTGATCGACCGCGGCGCGCACATCAATCTCCAAATGCTCCGGTACCTCGCCATCGGCGACGTGCACCACGTCGGCTTTCCCGATCTCGAATATGTCCGGTACCAACGATTCACAGAACCCGTTCGCCTCACACAACGTCTCGTCGACGATCACTCGCATCGAAACAACCTCCTATAGACCCTTAGGCCGGGTGCCGATCACCCCGGCGGCAGCCAGACGCGCGAGGTCCTCATCCGTGAGCCCGCACCGGTCGCGCAGCACCTCGCCATTGTGCTCGCCGAGCGTGGGCGGCGGGCGCATAAGCCACGTGCGCTGTCCGCCGAGCGGCGCGAACGGCGGGCGCGGATAGCGGCCCGGGCCGGTACGCGGATGCTCGAGGGTTTCGAAGAACCCACGGTCAATGAGCTGCGGGTCCTCGGTGACCAACGACGGCGACACCACCGGCGCGGCGGGAATGCCCGCGCCGGCCAGCTCTTCCACCGCGCAGCGCAGATCACGGCCGCCGAACCAGTGCGCTAGCCGGCGGTCGATGTCGTCGGACCGCTCTCGCCGCCCGGCGACGGTGTCGAAGCCGCGATCCTCAGTCCAGGACGGCCGGCCCATCAGTTCGACCAGCGCCCGCCACTGGTCGTCGGTGCCGACGGTGACGGCGATCCAATCGTCCTCGCCGGCGCACTGGTACAGGTTCTGAATGGCTGAGCCATGACCACGATTGCCCTGACGGCTCAACGTGACACCGAATACCTCGGCCTCCATCGGCTGAACCGCGGTGACGTTCAACACCGTTTCGATCATCGGCAACTCAACGAGTTGGCCTTCTCCGGTGCGATCGGCAAAGCACAGCGCCGCCGTCACCGCGAACGCGGCGTGCACACCGGCGAGCGGATCGCAGGCTCCCCTGGGCGGGACGGGCGGACCGTCCGGCAGCCCGGTCACCCAGGCCAGCCCGGCGATCTGCTCCATGGTCGGCGCGAAACCGACCCGGTCGCGCCAGGGACCGTCCAGCCCGAACGCCGGCATCCGGGCGACGACCAGCCGCGGGTTGACCGCCAATAAGGCGTCCGCGGTCAGGCCGAAATGGTCCATCACCCGCGGAGAGAAATTCTCGATCACCACGTCGGCGTCGACGACCAATTCACTGAACAGGCGACGGCCATCTGCCGACCCCAAATCCAGTGTCACCGAACGTTTGTTGGTGTTCATGGCGTGGAACACCCAGCCGTACTCCCACCAGTCGTCGACGTCCTTGCGCATGGCACCCGAATACCGGATGCCGTCGGGGCGTTGGATCGACTCCACCTTGACGACGTCGGCGCCGAACGCCGCGAGCAGATGGGTCGCGGCCGGCCCGGCCCAGAAGGCAGTCAGGTCGACAATGCGCACACCCTCGAGTGGCAGCCGCGGATCACCGGGCAGTGCATCGTATTCACGTTTTGGCCACGGCCTGGTGGTGTCGGCCTCGCCGAGCGGCGGCGCGCTACGCAGCGACGCGGGTCGGCATCGTGACATCAGCCACGGGGTGCGGGGCTGGTGAAATCCCGCGGGGTTGCCCACGAACGCCCCGCGTTCCTTGGCGTAGGCCGTGTCCCGGATGGTGGCGCCGTTGCCCAACGCCGCGATCGGCAACCGGAACAGCTGTCCGAGTTCGACGACCTCCTCGACAGTGCGCTCGGCCAGCCAGGGCCGGATTCGCTCGCGGATGAAATCGCGGTATTGCCATCGGCCGATTTGAAAACTCAACTGGGGAATCTCGGTCAGCTCTGAACAGTCGACCATCGCCGCGAAGTCGAGCCATTGCTGACCGGTGACCATCGTGATGCCGATGTAGCCGTCCTTGGCCGGTTCGATCGAGGGCACTTCGACGGTGCGCGACACCGGCGGCGCTTGGAGCAACTGGGAGTGCAGCCATTCGCCACTTTGCATCAGTGTGATTGCTTCCAGCATCGACAAATCCAGGTGTTCGCCGGGTCCGCCGTGCTCGACGCGGCGGCGTACCGCCAGCGCACCGAACGCGGCGAACACCCCGCCCATGTACTCCCCGAGATCGCCGCCGATCGCGATCGGCGGTCCGGCCGGGTCGCCGCGGAACCCGGTCAAGCCGGACCACGCCTGCAAGGTGAACTCGCTGGCGGCACGTTCGGCGTACGGACCGGTCCAGCCGAAGTCGGAGATGGTGACCACGACCGCCCGCGGGAACTCGGCGAGCAACCGCTGCGGATCGATGCCCAATTCGCCCGCCACGGACGGCGTGGCCGTCACCACGATGATGTCGGCGCCGGCCAACTCGGCGCGCAGGTCCGCGGCCGGCCAGGTCAGGCTGCGCTTGCCGGCGTTGAGGTAACCGAACAGGGGTGAATCCGTCCCGTCCGCCACGGCAGAACCGCTCGCGCTGAATCGCCGCAACGAATCCCCTTGCGGCGGCTCGATTTTTCTGACCTCTGCGCCGGCGTCGACCAATAACTTTCCGCAGTAGCTGCCGGCGATGCGGTCACTGATCTCGACCACACGGACATCGTCCAGCGGTGTCGGTCGGCCGTCGTGCCCGTCGCTCAACCTGTATCCGTCACGTCCGTCGGGTCGGTGTCTATGTCATCTTAGTAACTTTGCCGATCGCGGCTTCCACCACTATGGACCGGCCGCTTGACCAGCGCGGCTATTATGCCATTACTGCTAAGATTGCAGTAAAGGGAGTTCGCGGGTGCAGCGACCGTGGCTCCGTCCGGCCGTCCCGCTGCTGGAATCTGATGACTGCGCTGGGAATTGGCCCCGAGGCCCGACGCCGTTTGTCGGCACCGCGGATCGCCGAAATCGTGGCTGACGAGCTGCGGCGCCAGATCATCGACGGAGATTTGGCCGACGGCGATTTGCTGCCCCGCCAGGAAGTGCTTGTCGAGCAGTTCAATGTCAGCCTCGTCTCGCTACGAGAAGCGCTGCGAATCCTCGAGACCGAAGGCCTGGTGTCGGTCCGCCGCGGCAACCGCGGCGGTGCCATCGTGCACGCTCCGGCGAAGACCAGCGCCGCCTACATGTTGGGTCTGCTGCTGCAGAGCGAATCGGTGGTCGTGGCCGATCTCGGCACGGCGATACTCGAGCTCGAACCGGCCTGCGCGGCATTGGCGGCGCAACGGCCGGACCGCGCCGACACCATCGTGCCTGAGCTCAAAGAGGTCAACGACGCGATGGCCGCGCATCTGGAGGACGGACCCGAATTCACCGAAATCGGCCGCAAATTCCACGATTCCATCGTGCGCGGCTGCGGCAACCGCACAATCATCGCCGTGGTCGGCACCCTGGAGACGCTGTGGACCAGCCACGAGCAGCAATGGGCCGACGAGAGCGCTGCCAAAGGCACCTACCCGTCGCTGACCAAGCGCCGCGCCGTGCTCAACACACATGTCAAGTTGGCCGAGATGATCGAGGCGGGTGACGTCGACCGCGCGCGTCGCATAGCTGCCCGGCATCTCTCCGACACGCAGAACCACGTGCTGGCCGCCGGGCCCGAGCAACGGATCTACGCCCTGTCGCCGCAAGCGTTGTCCCGCCCACGGGACAACCGGCATCTGTAGATCGACCGGTCCGGCAATCGTGCGAACCGCACTGGTGACCGGCGGCAGCGGCGGAATCGGCAAGGCCTGCGCCGCCAAATTATGTGAACTCGGTTACGACGTAGTGCTTTCGGCGCGCCGACTCGATCCGCTGCGTGCGGCGGCCGACGAGATCGGCGCGCGCTACATCATTGCCGACGCCTCCGATCCCGCGGGTTTCGCGCAGGCAATCAGCCCGCTGGAGACCATCGATCTGCTCGTGCACGCGGCCGGCACGCTCGGCGGAACCTACGCGCGCAAGCAGACATTCGAGCAGTGGCAGGCAATCATGTCGGCAAACCTGGATTCCTGCTTCGTGGTGACCGCGGCCGCACTGCCACGGATGCGAGCGGGCTCGCGGCTGGTGTTCATCTCGTCGTCTGCGGCGCACGAACCGATGATGGGCCGGACCGCTTACTCGGCATCCAAGGCCGGGATGAACGCCTTCGCCCGCGCACTGGCGCTCGAAGTCGACCGAGACGGTATCGCCGTCCATATCGTGACGCCGGGACCGGTGGAAACCGAGATGCTGCAGGATGTTCCGTTCGAGATGCACGCGATTCAGGTCTCCGATGTCGCGCAGGCCGTCGCGTGGCTCGACACCGTGGACCCGTCGGTGGATCTGCCGGAGATCCGGCTGCAGGCGGTGCGGCGCGGGCCGTTCGCCCGCGAACCCGTCGTGCCCACCGAGGCTCGCCGACGGGCGACGCCGCGCCGATGACGTGGCGCGCTATCCGGGGAACGCCTTGATGACCGTCTCGCCGAATTCGTGCAGTGATTCCGGCGCGGCGAAGTCGGCGAACCAGACGTAGAACCGCTCGACACCCTGTCCGGACAATTCGGTGAAATGTCCGGACAATTCGTCGGCGTCACCACAGATCAGACCCGACCCGAGATTGCCGAACCGCCGAGTGCTCACCTCGCGCACCGCATTGGGATCGCTGCCCTTGCGGACAAAACCCACCATCTGCTGAATCGATACCCGAGCGGACCCGGTGGCCGGGGCCAACTCCGCCAGCTTGTCGAGGTGGTTGGCCGGAATGTTCCACCAATCCGCGTATCTGCGAACAAGTTCCATCATCCGACGTCCGGTCCCGCCGAGAATCAGCGGTATCGGATGCGTGGGAAGTGGCGACTGGTTGCGGTCCGGCGCCTCGCCACGCCCCCAGTACTGCGTGATCAAGTCGAGATGCTGCTCCAGCTGCTTCACCCGGGCTACCGGATCTTGTTGTCCGACATCAAATCTGGTGAACTCGGCGGGCCAGGAGCCGGAGCCGAGGCCGAGATCGAATCTGCCGTCCGACGCCTCCGACAACGTGACCGCCTGCTTGGCCAGCACCGCCGGATGGCGGAATGCGTCACAGAGCACCAGATGACCGATTCGTAGCCGCTCGGTCTTGGCCGCCACCCAAGTGGCGACGCTCATTGCCTCCCAGATGTTTTCGTCGCGCAACCCCGGCGCCTCAAGATGGTCGATGAACGCGACACCGCTGAATCCGCTGGCCTCGGCGTGCCGCGACCGCTCCACGATGTCGGCCACCGGCATCCTCACCTGCGGGAGGAACAGATACCACTCAATCATGCGCGCCGCTCCTCATCGCTTCGCTCTGCATCGTCGCTGCGATGCTGGGAGGTGCCCGCTCTGAATCGTCGCCGGCTCAATCATGAGCGCCGCTCCTCCTCATCGCTTCGCTCTGAATCGTCGCCGGCGCGGCCATAGCTGACACCATCCGGACCGCCCGGCATTCCGCTGCGGCGATTGACGTTGGTCGCGCTAGTTTACTATTTTTATTATGTTAGGGGCCTTATGGACGTCGGACTGAATTCGGGTCAGTTGGCGCTGCGTGACAGCGTGCGTGATGTCCTGCGCACCGAGTGCCCGCCCGCGGTCGGGCGGCAGGCCATGACGGATCCCGAGCGCTGGCGGACGGTGTGGAAGATGGTCGTCGACCTCGGCTGGACCGAACTCGCGGTGCCCGCCGGCGACGGCGACAGCCCCTTCGGCCGCGTGGATCTCACCGTTGTTCTGGAGGAATGTGGTGCGGCTATCGCGCCGATTCCATTGCTGTCCAGCATCGGTCTGGCCGCCGGCGTGCTGCGTGTCGCGGGCTCCGCTGCCGACGACGTGCTGGCCGACATCGGCGGCGGCGTCGTGGCGGCCCTCGCCGTTCACCCGCCCGGTCATCGGCTCCCAGGTGTGCCGATGACGCTGCAACGCGGGCGCGTGCAGGGACACGCCGTCGCGGTGCCCGATCTCCCCCGCGCCGAGCTGGTCGTCACGCTGGCCTCCTCGGCTGACGGCCCGGTTGCGGCAGTCGTGCGCGTCGGCGATGGCGTGACGGTGCACGACGCCGAATCCACCGATCCGGCGCAACCGGTCGCCGACGTCGAGGTGGACGCCGAACCGCTCGCCGTCGCACCGGTGGAATTGGAATCGGCGCTGGCGACACCGCTGGTCGCGGCTGCCGCCGACCTGGTGGGTGTCGCGGGCGCCGCGTTGGCCCGGTCCGTCGAGCACGCGAAATCACGACAGCAGTTCGGCAAACCGATCGGGGCGTTCCAGGGCATCAAACACGCGTTGGCCGACAACTACGTCGCCTTGGAGCGCGCCCGCGGTCTCACCTACGTGGCGGCCGCGCGCCTCGACGACCCGGCGATTCCGGCTGCCGCAGGCTGGAATGCTGCGGCGCTGGCCAAGGCGGCCGCCGGCGAGGCGGCGGTCAGCTGCGCGCGCACCGCAATTCAGGTCCACGGCGCCTTGGCGCAGACCTGGGAACATGACATGCACCTGTATCTGCGGCACGCGTGGCAAGGCGCCTCGGTCCTAGGCGACAGCCGCGCGCTCTACCACGCGGTGGGACGCCGCTTCGCCGGAGGCGCCGCGTGACGCGCCCGAACTCCGACCTGCTCGCCGAGTTCGCGGCCTGGCTGACGGACTTTCTGCCGGCCGACTATTACGAACGTTATCGCGAATACCGCTGGGACCTCGAGCTTCGCCGCGGTTATCAACGTGCGGCGTTCGAGGCGGGCTGGTTGCAGCCGACCTGGCCGCGCGAGCACGGCGGTCGATCTTTGGGATTGGCCGACGCGATGGAGGTTCGACTCGAGGCAGCGATACGGTCGGCGCCCAAGCTGCCCAACATCGCCGGGCCAGGCGTCGCCGCACCCGGGATCCGCCAGTTCGGCACCCCCGAGCAGATCGACCGTCTGCTGGTTCCGCTGTTGCGCGGCGACGAGTGGTGGGCGCTGGGCATGTCCGAGCCGGAAGCCGGATCCGATTTCGCCGGTCTGCGCACCCGCGCAGTACGTGACGGCCCAGACAGCACGGTGTTTCGAGTCAAGGGCAGAAAGATCTGGACTACCCAGGCACACCTGTCCCGATGGTGCACGCTGTACGCCCGCACCGACCCAGAGGCACCCAAGCACCGCGGAATCTCCTGCCTCATCCTCGATCTCGAGTCGCCCGGGGTGACCATCGAGCCCATTCGCATGGCGTCGATCTCAGATGAGACGTTCTGCGAAGTCATCCTCGACGACGTCGAGGTGCCGGTGGACAACCTGCTCGGGCCCTACAACGGCGGCTGGCAGGTGGCGATGTCGTCGCTGAACCATGAGCGGCAGATGATTTGGATCATGAACTGGGTTGAGATCCAGCGTGGACTCAATTCCGTCCGAGAATCCAAGACCGCCCACGACGATTACGCCTCGGGTGAGGTGTTCGCGGAACTCGGCTCGCTGCTCGCCGATGCCGAAGCGCTGCGGGCCACCGGCTACCGTGCACTGCACGACGAACTCGCCGGGCGGCCGAGTCCGGAGGCCGACATCCTCAAGCTCCTCGGTTCGCTGACGCTGCAGAGGGTTTGGGAGCTTTCCGCGGCGGCCGCCGGGCCACCTTCGACCGACGACACGGACCTGCTCTTCGAACGTCAGGATGCGTTGGCGGCGACTATCTACGGCGGGACATCAGAAATCCAACGCAATATCATCGCCGAGCGACTGCTCGGACTGCCGAAGGGATGACGATGGATTACGACCTCGGCGCCGATGCCGTCGAACTCAGAACGCGTCTCCGCGAGCTGATTTCCGCGCATATCCCAGAGGGCTTCCTGGGCGCCTGCACCGACGACCCCAGAGACCTTGCGACCACCGAGTCGTTCTGCAAGCTGCTGGCCTCCGATGGGCTGCTCGCCCTGGCCTGGCCCAAAGAACATGGTGGTGGCGGGGGTTCGGTGTGGCAGCAGACCGTGTTGCGCGAGGAGATGTGGGCCCACCACGAACCGCGCGGTGCGCAGTACATGGGTATCAACTGGGTGGGGCCCGCGCTGATGCGTTACGGGACCGCCGAGCAGAAGGCCCGGCACCTGTCCGCCATCGCCGCCGGCGAAGTGATCTGGTGTCAGGGATTTTCCGAGCCGGAAGCCGGCACCGATCTGGCGTCGCTGCGCACCCGCGCCGTTGCAGACGGTGCCGGTTGGCGCATCACCGGCCAAAAGGTCTGGACGTCCTACGCGCAGATGGCGTCGTGGTGCGTGCTCGCGGCATGCACCGACCCGAACGCTCCGAAACCCCAGCGGCTCAGCCTCTTTCTCGTTCCGATGGACCGGCCCGGCATCACCGTGCGGCCGATCCGCTCGATGTTGGGACCCCACCACCTCAACGAGGTATTCCTCGACGACGTCGAGGTGTTTGCCGACGAGGTCCTTGGCGAGGTCGGCGACGGATGGCGGGTGATGCGCGAGGCGCTCGCATTCGAGCGAGTCGGGATCGCCCGGTATGCGCGGTGTGAGTCGCTGCTGGACCGGATGCAGGCCGAGCTCGGCGACGACTGGGACCGGTTGCCCGAGTCGCTGCGCGCCCGCTGGGTGCGAGCACTGATCGACCTGCGGATCGCGCGGTTGCTGGCCTACCGGGCGGTGTCGTTGCAGGACGACAAGTCGGCGGGCGCGGCAGCCAGCGCCGCCCGCATCGCGACCACGACCTGCGATCAGCAAGTCGCCGAGTTGCTTTTCGACGTGCTTGGTCCCTCGGCGCTGGACAGCGGCTCGCCGGCGCGACTACACGGGGCGGTCGAAGACCACTGGCGTTACGCCCAGGCCGCCACCGTGGCGTCCGGGACCATCGAAGTGCAGCGGATGCTGGTCGCACGTGAAGCCTTGGGAGATCACGGATGAAAACCGCTCTGCCAGAAGACGTTGCCGAGTTCGCCTCGGTCGCCGCCAAACGGCTGACCCGGTTCGGCGGGCCACAAGCCGCGCTGCGGGCCGAGACCGAGGAACAACTCCGGCACGACGCCCGGGCCGCGCTGTCCGACCTGGGCGCATTCGATCTCGACGTCAGAACCTCCTCCGATGATCTGCTGGCTGCCGCGGTGCTCTGCCAGTCCGCCGGCGCAACGGCCCTGCCCTACCCCCTCGTCGAGGAGCTGTTGGCGATCGACGGCGCCCGGCTTGCCCTGGTGAATCCCGAAGCGCCGCGCATCGACCACGGCGACCTGGCCGGCGATTGGGTCGCCGCCGACCTCGACGGCACGCGCTACCACGTGCAACCGTCGTCGCGAACCGGCGCCAAGCTGGGGCCGTTCCTGGTGCCCGCCACGTTGAGCCCACCCGACGGCACGGTGCCCTCAGCCGATGTCAACCTGCACCTGATACTGGGGTCCTGGCGGATCGTCGGCGCAGTCCAGCAATCATTGGAGATCACCCGCCAACATGTCGTCGCCCGGATGCAGTTCGGTAAGCCGCTGGCGGAATTCCAGGCCGTCCGGTTCACCATCGCCGACGCCTCCGTCGCCGCACGCGGGCTCTACGAACTCGCCAAGTACGCCATCAGCAGGACGGAATCCGCTCCGGCACAAGTGCGTTCGGCCGACGCACTGATCCTTCGGCTCAAGGCCGCCGATACCGCGCGACAAGTGTTCCGCACCGCGCACCAGTTGCTCGGAGCACTCGGGTTTTGCGACGAATCCGACGTCAGCGTGCTAGACCGGCACACCCAGTCTTTGATCCGGCTGCCGGTCAGCGCCGAGGCGCTCGCGCTGCGGCTGATGCCCGGTGTACGCAGCGGCGAGCTGGAGACCCTGTTCTCCGGGCCGGTATCGGCATGAGTCGCGCGAGCGACGACGTAGTTGCCTCTGAAGGGGTTCCCGCTGCATTGGACGAGGGGATTCCGTTCGGCACCAAACTTCAGCAGCTCGCCGAACAACGCCGTGACGACACGGCTCTGACCATCATCGCGCGCGACAGCACCGCACACTCGATGACCTATGCGGAACTCGACGGCCGGGCCAATCAATGGGGGCGAGCACTGGCTGCTGCGGGTGCCGGATTCGGTTCGCTTGTCGCGCTTGCGATTCCGAATTCCGAGCAGCTCGTACTTGCCGCGCTGGGTTGTTGGAAACTCGGTGCGGTGCCGGTCCCGATGCGCTGGGACCTGCCGGACTGGGAGCGGTCTCGGTTGCTGGCGGTGATCAACCCCGCCGTCGTCGTCGACGAACAAACCCGCGACGCGCTGTCTTCAGGCGCCGCCGGGCAGTCACCCGAGCCGCTTCGCAGGGTGGTGTCGCCCAATTCCAACGGGATATGCAGCAGCGGGTCGACCGGCTTGCCGAAGGTGATTCTCAGCCTGGCACAGGGGGTCTGGACACCAGAGTTGTCCTTTCCCTTCTTGGCCGCTTGGGCTCCGACGACCCAGCCGCAGACCATCTTGGTGCCCGGTCCGATGTATCACACCAACGGGTTCTCGCCGCTCACCTACCTGTTGGGGGGCGATCGCCTGGTGGTACTCGAAAAGTTCGATGCGGCAATCGTTGTCGACGCGATCGAACGGTATCGCATCACCAACTTCACCGCCACGCCGACGATGCTGGCGCGTATCGCCGCCCTACCCGACATACCGAACAGGGATTTCTCCAGCGTCGCGTGGATCTTGCAGGGTGCCGCGGTCATGCCGCACGCACTGCTGCGCACCTGGTTCGATCTGCTCAGCCCGGAACAAGTCGTGATGGCCTACGGGATGACCGAAAACCTGGGGCTCACCGCATTACGTGGCGACGAGTGGCTGGCCCATCCGGGCAGCGTCGGGCGCGGGTTCCGGGACACCGAAGTGCGGATCCTGGATCCGAACGGCCTGCCGCTTGGACCCAATGAGCTCGGTGAGGTCTATCTGCGCTCCCCGATGAGCGCCGGGTATCACTACCTGGGTGGGGCGCCGCTGCTGCCGTCGACGCCCGACGGATTTCGGACCGCCGGTGACATCGGCCATCTCGACGCCGATGGTTATCTCTACATCGCCGATCGCCGCAGCGACATGATCATCACCGGCGGCGCCAATGTCTTTCCCGCGGAAGTGGAATGCGCCCTCGCCGAGCACGACGACATCGCCGACGTCGTCGTCATCGGGCTCGCTGATCCGGAGTGGGGACGCCGGGTGCATGCCGTGGTGCAACTCGCCGAGCACGCCGCGCCGCTGACCGAGCGGCAGGTGATCGCCTACGCCAAGACGAGGCTGGCCGCGTACAAAGTTCCCAAGACGGTGGAGTTCGTCGACGAGATCCCGCGCACGGCGGCGACCAAAGTCAACCGCTCGGCGATGATCAAGGCCCGCGGCGGATAGTCACATCAGCGGGGGCCCCGGCATGAGCCACCTCGCCGAATTGTCGGTCCGCCCGATGTACTGCGGGCAGTACGCGGAGATGGATGCGCCGAGGAAGTAGCCGGATTGCTGCAGCGAAAGATCGGTCTGCTTCATCAGCTTCAGCGCCAGGACGCCTGATTTGGCGTTGTTGTCGAATCCGGCGCACACCGCGTGGGCCATCGCAACTGCGGTGTTCTGATCGGTAACGACGATCCGCTCCTTGGCAAGGGCCGCAACGAATGCGGCATCGGTAGCGTCTGCCGATGCCGGCGCTGCGGAAAACAGCGCGGCCAAGAGCAGGACGGCGCCGACTGCCGACCACTTTTGAGGACCGACGTTCACCTGAGCCATGGACTTAGCTGATATTAGCCGAAAATCGGCCGTTCTTCTTTGCTGGCAGCGGAGGGCAATCTGCGTCCGCCGGACGTTCTCCGACGTGTCAGCTGATGCCGTTGACGGCGGCGGCCACCCTGGTCTGGAAGTCGGACGGCAACGGGATGTAGCCGAGCGGCGGTAGGCCATCCTGCCCGTCGGTGACGGTCGACTGCATGAACGCCTTCACGGCCTTACCGACCTCGGCGTCGGGATACTTGGAGCAGACGATTTCGTAGCTGGCCAACAGGATTGGGTAGGCGCCCTCCGCAGTGGTGGCGTAGACCTTCGAGAGGTCGAGCACCAGGTCGTTACCCTGGCCTTTGATCGTGACGTTCGAGATGGTCTTGCCGACCCAGTCGTTGCCGATGTGCACGGTTCCGCCCGCAGTCTTGATCCCGGCCACATCGAGGTGCTGCTTCATGGCGTACGACCACTCGTTGTAGCTGATAGCGCCCTCGGTCTTCTTGACGGCCTCCGACGTGCCCTCGTTGCCCTGGGCGGAGGTGCCCGCGCCTCCGTTGAATGTCTTACCGACGCCCTTGGTCCAGGCGCCGCCCGAGGCGGCCTGCAGATACTGCTGGAAGTTGTCGGTGGTTCCGGACGCGTCGCTGCGATAGATGACGCGGATGTCCTCGGCGGGCATGGATCCGTTCAGCGCGGTGATGGCCGGGTCGTCCCAGCGGGTGATGGCGCCGCTGAAAATCTTGGCGAGCGTGGGTGCGTCGAGGTTGATCACGTCGGTCGATTTGACGTTGAAGGTGATCCCTATCGGACCGAAGACGACCGGCAGGTTCCAGGCGTCGGTCCCGCCGCACCGCTGCTTGGCGGCGGCGTACTCGCCACCCTGCAGCGGCGAGTCCGAGCCGCCGAAATCGGTCTTGGCGGCGATAAAGTCCTGGATCCCCGCGCCCGATCCGTTGGGCGTGTAGGTGAGCTGCTTGCCCGAGCAGGATTCCTCGTAGCTCGTGATGAAGTGGGTGACCGCATTGGCTTGAGCGGTCGAACCGCTGCCGGTGACGTCCTGCTTGCCCCCGCAGTCGATGTGGACGCCTTTGGCGTACTTCGGCGGCGTGTCGAGTTGCGTACATGCCGAGAGCGCGAGACTGCCCGCGATCAGCAGGCCGGCGAATGCTCGGGATCCGTTGTGCTGCTTCATGTTTGCCTCCTTGAAAACAACCGTTTAGCCACACATCGGCCGCCCGTTTAAGGGCCGGAAATGTCACGGCGTGCACGCCTCAGCGCCGCGCGTCGCGTCGAGCACGTCAGCGAACATTAAAGGTCACCGATATCGAAATCGAATCAAGTTAAAAGCGAACAACAGGTGAAGCCATCGTGGGGCTCGGCGGGTTTGCCATCCACATTGGCATCGATAACACCCACGGGTCCGAATGTCGGGCTGTCCAAAGGCGCTGATATGGCGGTGAATTGCGTGAACGCGTGACGCGCCGACGGTTCTTGCCGGCGCTGGCCCGAGGTCAGCACGGTTTGCCGAATTCATCCGGCCGTTAGCACCCGTTCAGTTACCTGACTTAGCGTCTGCGGAGTTGACGCTGGTCAGTGGGTGGTGTACGCCAGCGAAGCCGCGCGAAATGGCTGCACGTGCAGCGTCGCGAAGGCGAGGTGGAGAGCGACGACGGCGACGACTCTGGGAGAGGTGACATGACTGGCACACTCGACAAACCGCAAGACAAACCGCAGGTCACTGGCAAGACCGTGCAGCAATACATCGACGAGCTGCCTGTCTGGCCCGATGGCACGGCGTTGAAGTCGATGCCGATGACCGCCATGCAATTCCGAATTTGGGCGCTGGCGTGCGCGGGCAAATTCTTCGAGGGCATGGTCGTGTTCATGACCGGGGTCGCCCTGCCGCTGATCGCGATCCAATTCCACCTGAATGCAGCCGAGAAAGGCATGGTGACCGCGGCCTCCCTGGCGGGCATCCTGGTCGGTGCCACGGCCCTCGGCGGTTTGGCGGACAGCTACGGGCGCAAGCGAATGTTCATCGTGGAGATGATTATCTTCGCGGTGTTCTTGGTGGGTCTGACGTTGGCCCCCAATTTCATCACGCTCGTCATCTGTCTGTTCGGGGCTGGAATCGCGCTGGGTTGCGACTA
>DASQRI010000415.1:0-2043 GCA_035642975.1 Mycobacterium sp. | reverse complement strand
CGGCCCTGGGGTGCGGCACCGGGGTCATCCCCTCGAGCATGGGCGCCAGCAGGTTCTGCTTTTCGTAGATCAAGTCGGCCCGGTTGTCGTCGGCCATCTCGTAGTGGTTGGTCATCGTCAGCGCGCGGGTCGGACAGGCTTCCACGCACAGCCCGCATCCAATGCAGCGCAGGTAGTTGATCTGGTAGACGCGGCCGTAGCGTTCGCCCGGCGAATAGCGGGCTTCGTCGGTGTTGTCGGCGCCTTCGACGTAGATCGCGTCGGCCGGACACGACCACGCACACAGCTCGCAGCCGATGCACTTCTCCAGGCCGTCGGCGTAGCGATTGAGCTGATGACGGCCGTGGTAGCGCGGCTTCACCGGGCCCGGATTTTCCGGGTAGCTCTCGGTGACGGGCCGTCTGAACATCGAGCCGAACGTGACGCCGAATCCGGCGAGCGAACTCAGAAATTTAGCCATGTAGAGCCTCCTTGCTCGCCGTCACCGGCGACTGACCGGGTAGCGGCGGCGTGGGAAATGCCGGCGCGGAGGACGCCGAGGACCCTGCCTCCACCGGCTCGTTACGGCGCCGTCGGTTGCGGATCTGTCTGTTGCTGAACGGTCTTTGCAGCAAATAGAGCAGCACGACGGTGACGAGGATGCTGGCGCCGACGAGCAGCGCCGTCCAATGCGGGTAACCCTGGTTCCGCGCAGTGCGGATCGCCGCGGCGATCAGCGCCCAGATCAGCGACACCGGGATCAGCAGCTTCCACCCCAACGCCATGAACTGGTCGTAGCGCAACCGCGGCAGGGTGCCCCGCAACCAGATGTAGAAGAACAAGAACACCCACACCTTGGCGACGAACCACAGCACCGGCCACCAGCCGCTGTTGGCCCCGGCCCACATGTTCAGCGGCCACGGCGCGTGCCAGCCGCCCATGAACAGCGTGGCGGCCAGCGCCGACACCGTGGTCATGTTGATGTATTCGGCGAGATAGAACAGCGCGAAGCTCAGCGACGAGTACTCGGTGTGGAAACCGGCAACCAGTTCGCCTTCGGCCTCGGGCAGGTCGAACGGCGCCCGGTTGGTCTCGCCGACCATCGAGACCAGGTACACCGTGAACGACGGCAACAGCAAGAAGATGTACCAGACCCGGTCCTGGGCCGACACAATCTGCGATGTGGACATCGTCCCGGCGAAGAGGAAGACGGTGGCGAACGACAGGCCCATCGCGACCTCGTAGGAGATCACCTGCGCGGTCGAGCGCACCCCGCCCAGCAGCGGATAGGTCGAGCCCGACGACCAGCCCGCCAGCACGATGCCGTAGACCCCGATCGCCGAGAGCGCCAGGATGAACAGCACCGCCACCGGCAGGTCGGTCACCTGCAGCGGGGTCCAGTGGCCGAACACCGAAACCTGCGGCCCGAACGGGATGAACGCGAAGGCGGTAATCGCGGGAATCGTCGAGATGGCCGGGGCCAGTAAGAAGATCGGCTTCTCGACGCCGAACGGGACGATCGGCTCCTTCAGCGCCAGCTTGATGCCGTCGGCCAGGCTTTGCAGATAGCCCCGCGGCCCGACCCGGTTGGGTCCCCAGCGCAGCTGCATCCGGCCCAGGATCTTGCGTTCGGCGAGGATCGCGATCAGCACGGTCAGCACTAGGAATACAAAGACCAGAAGCGATTTGGCCAGGATCAGCCACCAGGTGTCGTACCCGAAACCGGGAATCATTTGCTTGCCCCAATTTTCACCACGGCGCCGGGCGTGACGCCCAGTTGCCGGTGCACTGCCGAGCCCGGTGAGTTCAGCGGCAGCCACGCCACCTGGTCGGGCATCTCGGTGATCGCCAGCGGCAGGTTGATCGTCCCGCGTGCGGTGCTGACGGTGACGTTGTCGCCGTCAGCCGCGCCGATCGCGTTCGCGGTTTCCGCCGACAGTCGCACCACGGGGGTGCGTGCGGTGCCGGCCAGGTACGGCTCGCCGTCCTGTAGTCGTCCGGCATCGAGAAGCATCCGCCAGCCCGCCAAGATCGCTTCTCCGGCACCGGGTTTGGGTGCAGCTG
>DASQRI010000414.1:0-2943 GCA_035642975.1 Mycobacterium sp. | reverse complement strand
TGCCGACACCGAGGACCGCATCATCCGTTTCGCCGAACTCATCCCTACTGCCCTGGTGGCCGGATACCGCGACGAACTAAAAAGGCAACTGCTAGATGACATTTCGCGGCGCCCGTTGTTGATCGACTCGCTACTCGAGGGGCGATTGCTCGACGATTGGAGCTTGTGGAAAGTTGCCAGTGATCTTCGGCTGCCCATCAAGGGTCCGTTCGTGGTTATCGCTGCTGAGGTTCCGGCCGTGGGCAGCGAGCCGCTGGCCGACGTCGAGCCCAAGCTTCGTAGCCTAGATGTGTATTCGGTGTGGCGGCTGTTGCCCGATCTGCAGATCGGCATCGCACGCGTCGCGTCCGACCGACAGCTCGACGGAGTTGTTGCTCTCCTGTCGCGGATAGCGGTAGACCGGGTCGGCATCAGCGCGCGATTCAACGATCTGCGCGACACCGCGCAGGCCGTGCACTTCGCGAAAGTCACGATGCGGGGCCGGCACAACGGTACTGCCCCGTTAGCGGTGTTCGACGGCTCCATTCTGGCCACGGCCGCTGTCAGCGCTCCGGATGTGATGCTGAAATCGGTCGCGGCTGCTTTGGACTGTTTTAGCGATCTTTCCGACGAGGAGCGCGAGCTCTTGTTCGAGACGTTTCGGGCGTGGCAGGAAACCGATGCCCCAGTGAGCGCTGTGGCTGATCGACTGGATTGTCATCCCAACACCGTGCGCCACCGACTGCGTCGGATTGAGAAGCGCACTGGGCGGTCCCTTTCGCGGCCGCGTGATCTCGCCGAACTATGTCTGGCGTTGGAGGTGCATCGCTGGCTCATCTAGCTCAGGCCGTCATGCGGGATTCGCGGTGCTTCCCGGTTAGGTAAAGTCCCGGTTCTAGGCCGGGACAATGGCCGGCGCTTGAGCCGGACGGAAGCATCGGCACCGGAGGATTATGATGAGCAACCTTGCGAAGCATATCCGAGAGATCCTCGAGCACCACCACATCGATGGCCAAACCAACAGCGCGCGCGTTGGGTGTGGTTGCGGTGCGGTGGAGTTAGCGGACCATTCCAGTCATGTGGCTCAACAGATCATCGATCGCTTAGAACTGCGCAAGGAAGCGGTCGGCAACAAAATTCGCTATGTGAGTGCATGGTTCAACGACGAGCTGACGAAAATGGAGGGCGCGGAGTAGCCCGCAGGTGCTCCTCGGCCCGTCGGATCGCCCGCTGTTCACATTGTCCGCCGCGACACCGTCGACGCACCGATGTTGTCCCCCAAAACAACTGCGCCGGTCCGTGGCGGGGCAACAATAAGTTCTTGGCGACACCGCCGGAAACCGATTTATCGAGGAGCTGTCATGAGTGACACCACCCATTCTGTTTCAGATGTGATGCACCGTGTCTGGATCTCGGCGATCCTGTTCGGTGCTCTGGCCGTGATACTCGGCGTGGTGATCCTGGTGTGGCCGGGACCTTCGATCGTGGTGGCTGCCGCGTTGTTCGGCGCCTACCTTGTGGTGTCCGGCGTCACGATGGGGATTCTCGCGTTCGCCCTGCCTGCGGCCTCAGGCGCCAGCAGGTTTTTGTACTTCATCAGCGGGGTGGTGTCGGTGATCCTTGGGATTTTGGCCTTTCGGCACTTCGGCGAGGGGTATGCGATCCTGCTGCTGGCCATCTGGATTGCGGTCGGATTTGTCTTCCGGGGTGTGTCCGCGTTGGCATTGGCGCTCAGCGAGCCGCGGATTCCCGGCCGAGGGTGGTCTATCTTTTTTGGGATCATTTGCGCGGTCGCCGGTTTCGCGGTGCTGGCCTACCCGTTCGATTCGATCGTGACGTTGGCATTCGTGGTCGGGATCTGGCTGATCGTCCTCGGCGGAGTGGAGGTGGTCTCCGCATTCGGCATACGCAGCGATGCGAAGAAGGTCGCGAAGATCACTGGCACCGCCGACCGGCCGACATTCGCCTAACTGCGTAGCAGCAAGTGATGGATCAGGCCAGTTCGGCTGGGGCCACTCCGTCGAGGCAACAGCATCATCTCGCTAGTCGTTTGACCCACAGTTTTGTGGCGAAGACCCGGTATTGGTGGCTGCTTCTGATCAGCGGCGCCGTCTGGATCATCATCGCGGTCGTGACCCTGCGCTTCGCCTACACGACCGTCGAGGCTATCGCCAAGCTCTTCGGTGCTGTGTTCCTCGTGGCGGCGTGCGCCGAAGTCATGGTGGGTGCGGTGTCGTCGCGGCGATGGCGAGTAGCTCGGTGGTTGGTTGCCGTGGTGTTCGTTGTCGCCGGCGTCGTCGCATTCTTCGCTGTCAAAGCCACCGTCGTCGGGCTGGCCGCCGTGATGAGCGTCCTGTTCATCATTTGGGGCATCCTTGGCGTCGCGACTGTTATCGCCGCTAGGCGAGAACGCGGCTGGAGGGCACCGTTGATCGCTGGCCTCGCCGAGGTGGCGATCGGGATGTACGTCGCAACTTCGCTGCACGCGTCGATCACCACATTGTTGATCTCGGTCGCCGCCGGGACGGTGGTGCACGGGGTTGGAGACGTCACGTCGGCATTCCTGGTTCGCAAGATCGGCCAACAAGTTGCCGCACGGCGCGCATAGCCGAGCCATTTATGGTGGGCGCCGACACCAAACAACCGGAGCGTCCCCGGTTCGGTTTGCATCGGCCTGGCTACGACGGCCTGTGTGTAGTCACAGCTAACGGGTGGCCACGTTGTTTGGCGCGACATTGTGCCGTGTCGTTGCAGGAATGAAGCTGGAGACAGCAACCCAGACAAATCAAGAGGTATCCCGTGACCAGCCTGAGCACCAATCTCCTCGCATCCAAAGACCGCAGCCCCAATCACGTCGCGTTGCGTTGCGACGACCTGCAATTCACCTTCGCCGAATTCGACGCAGCGGCCGCCCGGGTCGCCACGCTGCTGGAAGAGGCCGGAGTCGAGCCTGGCGACCGGGTC
>DASQRI010000413.1:0-4475 GCA_035642975.1 Mycobacterium sp. | reverse complement strand
CCGATCGGCGTCTCCGGGGTGCACGCGGTGCCGAAAACCTTGCATTCCCAAGGCTTGAGCACCCCCTTGAGTACCTCGCCGCACTGGCAGGCCTTCGGGTCGGCGACCCGCACGCCGGGCATCGAGAACCGCAGCTCGGCGTCGAACTCCGCGAAGTCGTCGTGCAGCCGCAGCGCGCTCTGTGAGATGAATCCCAGCCCGCGCCACTCGAAGTGCGGACGCAACGCGAACACCGTGCCCAACAGCGCCAGCGCCGCGGGGTTGCCGTCTTCGGGCACCACGCGTTTGTACTGGTTCTCTACCTCGCAGCGGCCCTCCCGGATCTGACGCAGCAGCATCGCGACCGACGCCAGGATGTCCAGTGGCTCGAACCCGGCCACCACCAACGGCTTTCGGTACACCTCCGGAACGAATCGGTATGGACGATTGCCCACCACTGTTGAGACGTGCCCGGGGCCGATGAACCCGGACAGCCGCAGGTCCGGTGATTCCAGGATGGCCTTGATCGGCGGCACGATCGTGACGTGGTTGCAGAATACACTGAAATTTCGCAAGCCGAGGTCGCGGGCACGGACCAGCGTGACAGCGGTGGACGGGGCGGTGGTCTCGAAGCCGATGGCGAAGAACACCACGTGTTTGTCGGGGTTGTCGACAGCGATCTTGAGCGCATCGAGCGGGGAGTAGACGAACCGGACATCGGCGCCGCGTGCCTTGGCGTCCAGCAGGCTGCCGGCCGACCCGGGCACCCGCATCATGTCGCCGAAACAGGTGAAGATCACGTCGGGTTGACCGGCCAGCCACATCGCATCGTCGATACGACCCATCGGGATGACGCAGACCGGACACCCTGGGCCGTGCACCAATTCGACGTTGTCGGGCAACAGATGCTCGATGCCGTGCCGGTAAATGGTATGGGTGTGCCCGCCGCACACCTCCATGAACTTGAAGTGGTCGGGACCACTTCCCGCCAAGTGCTCGACGGCCGCCAACAGCTTGCGGGCCGCGGCCGGATCGCGGAACTCATCAACGAATTTCATCGTCGCCTCCCTTAGACAATCGCCGACGAGTCGAAGGCCTCGACTTCGGTGGTGTAGGCCTCGCCGAGCTTCTTGACGGCGGCCAGGGTCAGCAATGCCTCGGTCTCGTCGATCTTGGCCATCGCGAACCCGACATGGACCAGCACCCAGTCGTCGGGCTCGGGCATGTCGCTTTCCAGCAGCCGCACACTGATCGTGCGCTGCACACCGCTGACATCTACTTTCGCCAAATAGTTTGCGGGATCGGTGATCTCAACGATCCGACCCGGAATTCCAAGACACATCGGCGCTCTCCTTTCTAGTGACGACCCGCTGCGCCCGGCTTCGCCGCGCTTGCGATCGCCACGTCCTTTCAGCAGATCCGCGGCAGCGGGTCGCCGACGAGCATGTCGACGATCCGGGTACCGCCGAATCCGGTACGCAAAACCACGCTTTCCGCCGGTTCGGTGACGATTTCCCCGACCTCGGCCGCGTCGGCGCCCAGCGGATGCGACCGCAACGCGGCCAGCCCGGCGTCGGCCTCGTCTGATGCGACGACGGCGACGAACTTGCCCTCGTTGGCGACGTAGAGCGGATCGATGCCAAGCAATTCGCACGCACCGTTCACCATGGGCCGCACCGGCAGTCGCTCCTCTTCGAGCAGCACCCCAAGACCGCAGGCCTGAGCCAATTCGTTGCAGACGGTCCCGACGCCGCCCCGGGTGGCGTCCCGCATCCAGCGAGTAGACGGCGCCGCCGCCATCAGCAATTCCACCAACGGGCTCAGGCTCGCTGTGTCGGAGTGGATGTCGGCTTCGATGGCCAGGTCGCCCCGGGCCAGCATCACCGCCATGCCGTGATCGCCCATCGAACCCGACAACAGCACCTTGTCGCCCGGGATAATCGAAGCGGGCGAAAGTGTGCGTCCCACGGGAATGACGCCGGCTCCGGTGGTGGTGACGAACATGCCGTCGGCGGCGCCTTTGGGCACCACCTTGGTGTCGCCGGTGACGATCTGCACTCCGGCGTTGGCCGCCGCTGCGGCCATGTCGGCGACGATCTCCTTCAGCTCGGCGATCGGAAAACCCTCTTCCAGCACGAACGCCGCCGAGATCCAGGACGGCACCGCGCCGGCCATCGCGACGTCGTTGCAGGTGCCGTGCACGGCCAGCGCGCCGATGGACCCACCGGGAAAACGCCTGGGCTGCACCACGAATGAATCGGTGGACATCGCCAGCCGCTCACCGCCGGGCAGAGTGAGAACCGCGCCGTCACCGAGCGATTCCAGCAGCGGGTTGCGGAACGCCTCCACGAAAACCGCGTCGACCAGTGCGGCCGAGGCCTTTCCGCCTGCCCCGTGCGCCAGGTTCACGTGATCGTCGAGCAGTCGGGGGCGGCGCCTGCGGAACGATTCGATCCGCTCGATCACCTCGCCCTCGGCGAAACGCGGCCCCGACGACAGGTAGTCACCTGCTGGTTTGTTCATGCGGCCCCCAAACCTCGATCGTCGGACCGCTGTTGGGTGGCCGACCACAGCTGGTAGCCCAACAGCGCTTGCGACTCCTGAATCCGGTGCACGCTTTGCGAGCGAACGATGAAGCAGGCGTCCACATGTGGATTGCCCGCGAACGCGCCGCCGTCGTATCCGGCGAAACCGACGGTGTACAAACCACGCTGGCGCGCCTCGGCCAGCGCGGCCAGCAGGTTGGGCGAATTACCGCTGGTCGACATCGCGATCGCGATGTCACCAGCCTTCGCGCGGGCGATCAACTGCCGGGCAAACACCAGCTCGAACCCGACGTCGTTGCCCAGCGCGGTGACGATCGCCTGATCGGCCGTCAACGACCACGCCGGTAAGGGCTTTCCGGACGGCGGGCGGCAGAACAACGCGGCCAAGGTGGTGGAATCGGTGCAGCTGCCGCCGTTTCCGAAGGTGAACATCCGGCCGCCGGCCGCGAAGCGGCTTGCCATCTCGGTAGCAGCCTGATCCAGCAGGTCGGCGTTGGATTCCAGTGTGGTGCGCCGCAGCGCCAGACTCTCGGCGGCCTTCGCCTGCGCTGACGCGGCGAGATCGGCGAGCAGCGATTGTGGATTGTCTTCCTGCGCATCGATGAACGGATACAGGAAGTTGGTGGGTTCGTCTTGGGCCATTAGCGCCGCTCCTCCTCATCGCTTCGCTCTGCATCGTCGTCGACGCGGGCCATTAGCGCCGCTCCTCCTCGATGCGACTGATCGCCGTCCCCGCGTGCACCAGCACCAGCTCGCCGGCGGCGACCGGGTCTATCAGCGCCGTTGCCACGTCCTCGACGCCGCGCGCGGTCCGTACCGCGGCCATCCCGTCAGCCGACGGCGACACCACCTCACCCAGGCGTCCCTCGTCGCTGCAGGTGACGCAAACCTCCTCGGTGCATTCGGGTTTCAGCAGTCCCGAGTGCTCGAAGCACACGTGGGTGAGCTCCCACAACAGGTGATAGAACAACACGAAGCCGCCCGTCGCCGGGATGCGCGGATCGGGATCGTCGAGCCACAGCACGTGATCGGCCATACCCGCCGCGGGCCGGTCGCCGCTGCCGATCCAGAGCGTGGTGGCGCCCCAGGCCGGGCTGCGGCGCATCGCCGAACGCAGGTCAGGATCATCGGCGGCGCCAACCCCGATCACGATGTCGCCGGGCCGAACCGACACCCGCACCAGATCGATCAGGTTCGGTCCGGTAAGGGCCACGGCCGGCAGTGCACGCTTTCCCACGATCACCGGATGCACGAACTCCACCGCGATGTGCAGCGCATGCGGCTCCCACGACGGCGCGATGGACCACATGGTCGCGCCCGCCGCGAACCGCTTGGCCAGCGTGAAGGCGGCCGCGGCCAGGTCGGCGGCCAGCTCGGCGCCGAGCCCGCGATCGATCGCAGTGGTGGTCATCGCAACTCGGCCTCTTCCAGCGCGGTCAGCACGGAGATCGCGGCCTGACCCAGCGCAAGCCCACCGTCGTTGGGCGGCACGGTGTGGTGGGTGAGCACTTCGAATCCTGCCTGCTGCAAACGTTGTCGGCATCCCCGCAGCAGCAGCACATTCTGGAACACCCCGCCGGTGAGGCCGACCAACCGCACCGGTCCGGCGACCGCTCGCGCCGCCTCAGTGACGGCGGCCGCGACCGCGTGGTGAAATCCGGCAGCCAGCACCGCCGGTGGCACACCTGCGCGCAGGGCCGACACCATCGCCCGCAGCATTCCGGCAGGGTCGATCACCCCGCCGGGGCGTACCGCCAGTCTCAGCTCGAGTCCCGCTGTGTCGCCCATCGAATCGGCGAGCGCCTCGAGTTCGATGGCGGCCTGGCCTTCGTAATCGATCCGCTGTCGCACCCCCAGCAGCGACGCGACCGCGTCGAACAGTCGCCCCATGCTCGAGCACGGGACACACCCGGTGCCGGATTCCAGTTGTGAACGGGTGAGCCGCAGTTC
>DASQRI010000412.1:0-16626 GCA_035642975.1 Mycobacterium sp. | reverse complement strand
TGCCGCTGGGCAACAGCGGAAGCTCAGCGGTCGAAACGGCCGCGAACCGCTTGGGAATCTTGTACACCGAGAGTTCGGCCGCGAGCTTGCGACGAAGCGTTGTTTCGTCGAAGTCTGCGGCGTTGTCCAGCGCGACGACGGCGGCGACCACCTGACCGCGCTCGGGATCGGGGACACCGAACACATGCGCCACGGCACCGCCGGCGGCGACCTTGACGATGGCTTGCTCCACCTCGCCGGGCGAGACGTTGGCACCGCCCGTCTTGATCATCGAACCAGCGCGGCGGATGAAATAGATGAACCCGTCGCGGTCGGCGGCTACCAGGTCACCGGTGTGAAACCAGCCGTCGGCGTCGAAACATTCCTCCCGGCTGCGTTTGTGGTACCGCTGCATCAGGCACGGGCCGCGGATGCAGAGCTCTCCGAGTGCGCCGTCCTCGACCGGTGTTCCGGTCTCGAGATCGACGATCTTGGCGGTCAACCCCGGCGCGGGTTTACCGAACGACCCGCGGCGACGTTCCGGTTGATCGGTCTCGTCGGCGCTGATCAGCACCACGCTGCCGGCCTCGGTCAGTCCAAGCGTGTTGTGCCGCAACTCCGGGTCGGCCGGCCGTACCTCAGGAGCCATGATCGGATACAGGTTGCCGCGTCGCATCGATGACAGGTCGCGGATGCCGAAACTGGGGTGTCGGGCCAGGTGCGCGATCCCGGCCGCGAAGCCGTTGGTGACGGTGGGCCTCTCGGCCTCGAGGAGATCCAGCGTCTGGCCGGCATCGTCGGTGTTTGAGCACACCAGGGTCGACCCGGCAATCAACGTGGCGAGCAACGCAAATCCGAGTCCGCCGATCCAGAAAAACGGCGAATTGCAGAACAGCTTGTCTGCGCCGGCCAGGTTCCGAATCGCGTTGAGGTTTCGCTGGTGGTTGAGCAGTGCGGCGTGGGTGTGCAGCACTCCCTTGGGGGCACTCGTTGAGCCCGACGTGTAGACGATCGTCAGCGGATCAGAGCCGTCGACGTCGTCTTCCATCGCCGTCACAAGTGCTTCGTCGACCATGCCAGCCTGCCGATAGACGCGCGCGAGATCGAAGATCACGTGACGCAATACCGGTGCGGCGGCGTCGAATAGCTGATCTTCCGCGTCCACCAGCGAGCCGGCCAGCACCTCGGTCAGCCGTTGGCGGTAATCGTGAGATCGATACGACGTCGCGGCAAGAAGGATCTCGGTGTCGCTGTCGACCAGTTGCTCGCCCAGTTCCCGCGCGGTGGCCAGCGTAGAGAACGGGACGACGACTGCGCCGACTCGCGCCGCCGCCAGCATGCCGATGACAAATGTGGACCCGTTGGGGTAGAGCAGTCCGACGTGGCTGCCCTTACCGGCGCCGAGCGCGACGAGCCCACGAGCCAGTTGCGCGGAGCGACGGTCGGCTTCGGCGTAGCTGATGCGGTCGGCATCGCAGATCAGCAGCGGGTGGTCGCCTCTGCGGCGGGCTTGGGATCGCAGTATTTCGCCGACGGTCGGCGATTCACTCGGCATGGTCGCTCTGCGCCGCGGCGACGGTATCGGCGAAAAACCGTCGGATCGCGCTCAGATCAGGCTTGCCGGATGGCGTCCTGGGGAGTTCGTCGACGATGGTGATGTCGGTGGGAATCTCGTAGCGCGCCAACCGGGTCCGCAGATAGTCGATGAGCGCAGCCGCGTTCGCTGATCCTGGCTCTCGCAGTTCCACCATCGCTACCGGCGTTTCCCCGAGGCGCTCGTCGCCGCGGCCCACCACCGCCGCTCCTGCCACCGCGGGGTGACTTTCCAGGGCGCTGCGCACGTCGTCGGGCATCACTTTGAAGCCGCCGCGGATGATCGCTTGATCGGCCCGGCCGATGATCCACAGAAACCCGTCGGCGTCGATGCGTGCCAGGTCGGTGGTGCGCAACCATGTCGCGGACGGTCCGAGCTGCCCGGGTTTGACCTCCAGCAGCCCGACCTGGCCGGCTTCGAGCGGGCTGCCGTCGTCGCCGATCACGCGCAATTGAGCCCCGGGGTTGACGCGTCCCACGCTGCCGCGTTTGGCTTGCCAATACTTCTGGTGGTCGGCCAACGTCCAGCCCGCCACGCCGCCACCGAATTCAGTTGCGGCATAAGAGGTCAGTACTGGGATGCCATATTTCTCGGTAAACGCGTCAGAGTCCTCGGCCGACAGCGGCGCGGTACCCGACGTCACCGCCCGGATGCTTGCCAGATCCTCGCGGCTCAGGGTGGAATGCAGCACCATCCGTAACGCCGTCGGCACCAGCGACACCGCGCGGGGTCGATGTTCGCGCACCGCCTCGGCCCAACGGTCGAGCTCGAATCGCTCGAGCAACACGAACGGCCGCGCCTCGGCAACGCACTGCAGCACCCGGAAAACCCCCCCGATATGCACCAGCGGCGAGTTGACGATCGCAACACCGCGACGCAGTTCCCGTGGCGCCGGCGGCCGGTCGCCCTCCGGCCCCATGACACTGTGCGCCAGCATGTCGTAGGTCAGGTCCACGCGTTTGGGCGGCCCGGTGGTGCCGCTGGTCAACATTCGCACCGCGACGCCCGGCCGCAGCTCGTGGTGGGCTCGAATCTGGTCGACCGCAACCACTTTCGGCGCAGCAGCAAGGTCGGAGATGGACACCAGCGTCGTGACAGCGGGCTCGCCCAGCGTCGCCAGGTCGGCCGGCTCGCCGATGATCAACGGCAGCGCGAGCTGGTCGACGTCCGCTCTGATGCGGTCGTCGCCGCGGGCCGGGTTGATGACAACCACCGTCGCGCCGCGACTCAGCACACCGAGCAGCGCGCCAACCTGCGCGGGCCGATTGCGGAGCAGGATCCCGACTTGGGCTTGGTGGCCGCCGTCGTCAACCAACGCACCGACCCGGTCGGCAAGTTCGCCGAGCTCGCGCCACGAATGCCAGTCGCGGTCATATTCCAGAGCCGGCGCATCGGGCTGCAGACCCAGAACATCGTCGATGCGCCGACTGAGCGGGTGCCTGGTCACCGAATCCTCGGATCCGCTGATGGTTTGCCACCGCGTGCCGCCAATTCGGCGGTGCCGATCGGATTTCCCAACCGGGTGTAGATCAGCCCCTGTTCCAGCGCCGCCCGGTAGGGCTTGTCCAGCGACTCCCAGATCGCCTTGACGGTGCCCTGGGTCGCTGACGGCGGCTTGGCCGCGATCGTCGCAGCGATCTCGTGCGCGCGCGTCCACAGCTCGCCGGGGGAGACGACTTCGGACACCAGTCCGATCCGAAGAGCGGTGTCGGCGCTGACCCGTTCGTCGTTGCCCATCAGAGCAATTCGTAATGTCTCGCCCAGCCCGATGCGGCGCATCAGCCCGATCGGCTCGAGCGCGCAGACCAGCCCGGCCGACACGTGCGAGTCGAAAAACGTCGCGTCGGTCGAGCAGATGACCACATCGGACTCGTTGACGAAGTAGAAGGCGCCCGCGGTGCACATGCCCTGTACGGCGCACACCACCGGTTTCCACATCTTCTGCCACTTCGGGCTCAGCGCTTCGCCGGGATCCTCGTGATTCCAGATGTTTTCGGGTTGTCCGTAGGACGTCTTGATGTCCAGGCCGGCGCTGAACGCTCGGCTGCCGGCGGCCCGCAGCACGACGGCGTTGACCGAGTCGTCCGACTTGACGATCCGCCAGGCTCGGGCCATCTCCTCACACATGGTTCGGTTGAACGCGTTGAGCTGATCGGGCCGGTTCAGCGTGATAGTGGCGACCCGATCGCCGCCATTCACATCGAGCTCGATGGTTTCGAAGCTCATCGACACTGCCACTCCGGTGGCCGCTTCTCGACGAACGCCTTCGGGCCCTCCAGGGAATCCTCGGTGTGCAGGTTGCGTTCGCGAAATGACTCGGCCAGCATCTCGGCTTCGTGCAACGGCAAGTCCAGGCCCTTGAGGATAGCCAACCGGGTGCCCCGAACGGCAAGCGGCGCATTGGAGTTGACGATGTCGGCGATCTCGTGGGCGCGTTCCAGCAGGCGGTCATGATCGACGATCTCACTGATCATGCCCAGCTCGTAAGCGCGCTGCGCGCTCATCCGTTCGTGCTTGCCCGTCAGCGCCATCCGCAGCGCAATCGAGCGCGGTAGCACCCGTGCCACCCGGACCAACTCACGAGCGGCGACCAGTCCGATGCTGACATGCGGGTCGAAGAACGTCGCCTTGTCGGATGCGATGACGATGTCGCCGGTGGTGACCCAGTCGAGGCCGGCCCCGCAACACAATCCGTTGATGGCGGCGAGCACCGGTTTGGCCATCGTGCGAAACGGCGGCGTGCCTTCCTGCGGCGCCTCCCACTGTTCGTAGCTGGACAGGTACGGGCGCTCGTTGACCACTTTGCCGTCGCCGGGAATGGCCTTGACGTCGGCGCCGGTGCAGAACGCCCGCCCGGTTCCGGTGACGATGAGAAGCCACACACTGTCGTCGTTTTCGGCTTCGGAGTAGGCGTCGCGCAGCTCGGCGATCATATGCGGGCTGAGCGCGTTGAGAGCGTCGGGCCGATTAAGGGTGATGGTGGCCTTATGCGCGTCGACTTCGTACTTGATGGTGTCGTACGACCGTGCAGAGCTTGCAGACATCAACGTTCCTCGTTGTCTAGTGGTTCAGTGTCACTGCGCGGTGGTCATCGACCATCGAACTGCGGTGGGCGTCGTTCACGAAATGCGGCCAGCCCTTCTTTGAAGTCTTTGGTCCTGCAGGAGAGTTCGAGGTTGAACAGTTCTTGTGTCATCGACTGGCCCAAGGTCGCGTGCTGACCGTATTGGATCGCCTGCTTTGCCAGTCCGAGCGCCACGGTGGGAGCCGCGGCCAGTCGTGCCAGAAGTTCCTCGCTCACGCGGTCGAGTTCGGCCGGGCCGACGGCGTGGTGGATCAAGCCCCAGTCCGCGGCGTCCGTTGCGCTGACCTTGTCGCCGAGCAACAGCATCTGCTTCGCGCGTGTCAGACCGATCAGTCGGGGAAGCAGCCAGGTCGCACCCGAATCGGGGCTGAATCCCCGTGCCACGAACGGCTCCCAGAACACCGCGTCGGCCGCAGCCACGGTGAAGTCGGCGGCCAGTGCCAGGTTGCAGCCCAGGCCGACGGCGAATCCCCGCACGCTGCAGACCACCGGCAGGTGGATGCCGTGCACGAGTTCGATCACGCGATGAGCGGCATGGGGTGTGCGGCGGACGATGTCGCCGGTGCGGGGTTTGTGGTCGCCGCTGTTGGCGGCGACCCAGTCAGCGCCCGCGCAGAAGTCGTCCCCGGCCCCCTGGATATGGATAGTCCGCAGCGAGTCGTCGGTGGCGGCGTCGGTCAGCGCGGCGACCAATGTCTCGATCATGTTGTGATTCAACGAGTTGCGCTGCGATGGCCGATCGAGCGTGAGCCGCAGAATTGCGCCGTCGCGGCTCGTGGTGACCGAGCCGTCCGCCGCCGTGGAGTCCACCTTTTGACCCACCGTCGATTCCGCCCTTTCCGACAGATACGGTTACCCCTACAGTAGGCTATACGATTGCTACACTGTATAACTTAGCAAGGAAAGCGCGGCGACGGAACATTTGGGTCAGGAAGAGGGCATATGGGCGAACACCACGCGGCGGGCCTTCCCGCGCGGCCCATCCCGGGCGGCGCCCGATTCGGCGAAGCGCCACTCGCCCAGACCGTCGCCGCCGCCGGGGCTATGCGCCGACTCAGCTCGTTGCTGCTGGCGTTGGAACACCCGCACCCGACGGTTGATGCGATCCTCGCGCAGATCAGCGACTGGGAGGGCGAGCTGAGTGCGGCGGTCCCGCCGGACAGTGCGCCGCGGATCGGGGCCGACGACGATGGCGACCGGCGTGTCTACCTCGATCACGCGACGGACATCGGCGCCTTCAACCCATGCTTTCCGGAATACCGCTTCGATCACCTCGACGGCGAGATCGCGTCGGGCCGAGTCACTTTTCCGCTGGTCTATGAGGGCCCGCCGGGTCTGGTGCACGGTGGTTTTCTGGCGGTGTTCTTCGACTGCGTCATGCAGCATCAGAACTGCGTGGCGGGGCTGTCCGGCAAGACCCGATCGCTGCACGTCACCTTCCGCAGGCCGACGCCGGTGCTGACCGAACTGCGCTTCGACATCGCGC
This sequence comes from Mycobacterium sp., assembly GCA_035642975.1. Lineage (GTDB taxonomy): Bacteria > Actinomycetota > Actinomycetes > Mycobacteriales > Mycobacteriaceae > Mycobacterium. The sequence continues at coordinate 10,482 of DASQRI010000412.1, read as the reverse complement.
GATCCGAGGTAGACCGGGGCATCACGTCGACGGCCCGAGTGCTGCTCGACGATGAGGTGCTGTGCATCGGTGAAGTCAACACGCTGGCGATGGCCCCGGATAAGTTGACCGGGTACCGATTCGGCAAGCGACGAGCCGAGAAGACCTGACGTGGCAACGCAACGCTTTCGTCAGCCACGCGTCGCGGAGATCGTCGCGTCGAAGTTGCGCGATGACATCCTGTCCGGTCGCCTGAAAGAAGGCGACGTTCTCCCATCGCAGGAAAGCCTGTTCGTTGAATTCGGCGTGAGCCCACCCGCGTTGCGTGAGGCGATCCACATTCTGGAGACCGACGGGCTGATCTCGGTGCGTCGTGGCAACGTCGGGGGAGCGGTCGTCCACCGCCCGACGGCCGAACGGACCGCGCACATGATCAGCATGGTGTTGCAGGCCAGGGCTGCGACACCGGTGGACGTCAGCGAGGCGCTGATGCACCTCGAGCCGATCTGCGCAGGCATGTGCGCCGCGCGGGACGACCGGATGACCGAGGTGGTGCCATACCTGCAGAACGAAATCGACATTCAGACAGAGCAATTCGACGATGTGTCACGGTATGTGCCGAACGCGCGTCGATTCCACGAGACCATGGTCTCCCGGTGCGGCAACGAGCCGATGATCCTGCTGATCGGATCCTTGGAGCTGATTTGGTCTGCACACGAGTCCTCGGTGTGGAATGACGACGGCCAGCCGGTGCCGATGGTGGACAAGACCAGGCGAGCCGCACTGCGCGACCACCAGCGCCTGCTCGACGCCATCGCCGAGGGCAATGCCGCCCGGGCGGTGCGGTTGGCGCAAGACCACCTGGCCGTGGCGCGCCGCAAGACGCTCGCCATCGGCGTGGACCAGACCATTGAAGCCAAGCTGGTGTCGGATCTCGGTCCGCGACTGGGCCCACGCTCCCGGTACAACGGCCGGCCGCACAGGAAGGGGGCCGGCGCATGACGGTCTCGGACGGATTCGACGATCGCGTTCTCTTTGACGTCGACGCCGAAAAGCGAATTGCCACAATCACGTTCAACAATCCGAAACAACGCAACTCTTACGACGCCGCGATGCGCGACGCCGTTGCCCGGTGTCTGGACCGGGTCGCCGAAGACGACGACCTCACCGTGGTGCTGCTGCGCGGGGCGGACGGAGTGTTCAGCACCGGGGCGGATATGAACAATGCCTACGGCTGGTACGGCGAGCAGGGTACCAAACGCACAGCATCCGGCGAGACCCGATCGGCACAGCGCCGTCCCAGTCAGCGCCGCCGGCTCACGGTGGATCGCAAGTCGTTCGGCTTCTATCACAACCTGATGGGCTTCCCGAAGGTCACCGTCGGAGAGATCAGCGGCTACGCACTCGGCGGTGGCTTCGAAATCGCGCTGATGACCGACATTTCCGTCATCGCCCGGGACACCAAGATCGGCATGCCGGCCACTCGCTTCCTCGGGCCCGCGCTGGGCAGCCTGCACATGTTTTTCCACCGGTTGGGACCGGTGCTCGCACGTCGGCTGCTGCTGACCGGCGACATCATCGAGGCCGGCATCGTCGAACACCTCGGAATCTTCACCGACACTTGCGATCCCGGATCGGTCGCGGCGCGGGCCCGGTACTGGGCGGAGAAAGCCGCAAAGATGCCCGCCGACGGGGTCGTCATCGCCAAAGAGGCATTTCGGCTCGTCGAGCAAAGCCAGGCATACCAGGGCGAGGAAGTGGCAAGCTACTTATTCCACGCCTACGGAACGAACCTGCAATTCGCTCCGGGAGAGTTCAACTTCGTCAAGACGCGCGCACAGCATGGCACCAAGGAGGCGTTCCGGCTGCGTGACGAGCACTTCAACGTGCCGGAGCCCCCAGAAGGCTAGCGCGAAGTCTTGGCCCGCCCACCGGAGCCGGGTGACTTACGTTGCCGTGGCGACGTCGACTTACGTTGCCGCGCCGTCGACTTCGAGCCATGCTCGATCAGCCGACTGGCGTGGTCGAGGATGCAGTCCAGGCCGTATTCGAAGTTGTTGTCATCGGGCGCGCCGATGTGATGGCCCTTGGTGGTCATCTGGGCGAGCAGCGGCGTGGTTTCGGGATCGATGACCATCGCGTCTTCGATTGTGCGTCCGCCGTTTTCGGTCGCATGGTTCTTCTCCTGGAGGCGGTGCAGCACCACCGACCCCCGGACATGAACCGATACCGCGGAGTAGGTGTCGAACGCCTCCGCCGGCGACAGGCCCGCTTCGACCAGACCGGCGATCGCCTTTTCGATCTCCTGAACTCCGAGCCGGGCCGCCCTGGGGCTGAGCGCCGACCTGATGAGAATCAGATCGCACAGTATCGGGTTGCCCATGAAGGTCTTACGCATCGAGCGAGCGTGATTGCGCAGCGTCTCTCGCCAATCGCTGGCTTCGACATAGGGTGTCGCGAACACGTACTTGCGCAAGGCACGGTCGGTCATCGCGTTGAGTAGATCGTCCTTCTTGCGGAAGTACCAGTAAATGCTGGTTACTCCGACGCCGAGGTGCTTGCCGAGCAGCGGCATGCTCAGGTTGTCGATCGACACTTGCTCTGCGAGCTCGAACGCGCCGCTGATGATGTCGTCGGGATTGATGGACCCGCGTTCGCGCCGCTGACGCTTTTCAGCGGTTGCTTGCTTGGCCACTGCGGGCACCTCCCTGAAGATCAATGCTGCGCATGCCGTTCCGGTGTCGCGGCCGCCTGCGTCGAATCTACCGGCTGTTGCCCGGTGATCTGCGGTTACGCAGCCGTGTCGCTATCTCGCTCTGCTACTGTAATACCTATCGTAGGCTTTTTGATACGCACGGCGGTAAGCGAAGGGTAACCGGGCATTCGCCATGGATCTCGGGCTGACTAACGCCACTGCCGTTGTCGTCGGCGGTGGCCGCGGCATGGGACTGGCGTCCGCGCGCTGCCTGGCTGACGACGGTGCCCGCGTTGCGATCATCGCCCGGTCCCGGGCTGACCTCGACAGCGCGACCGACGACCTGACCCACCGTGGCAGCCCCGATGCCGTCGGGCTGGCGGCCGACATCCGCGATGCCGATCAAGTCAACGCGGTGTTCGCCGAGCTGGGGGAGCGGTGGAACGGCGGGCTCAACGTGCTCGTCAATGCGGTTGGGCCTGGGGCGGTGGGCGGCATCGAAGACTTGACCGACGAGCAGTGGCAGCAGGCTTTCGACGAAGGCGTGCTGGGCATGGTGCGCTGCGTGCGTTCGGCCCTCCCGCTGCTTCGGAAGGCGGCGTGGGCGCGAATCGTCAACTTCTCGGCGCACTCCACACAGCGCCAAAGTGTCATGCTGCCGGCGTACACCGCCGCCAAAGCGGCGTTGACGAGCGTCTCGAAAAACCTGTCGCTCTTGCTGGCCAAAGACGAGATCCTGGTCAACGTGGTTTCTCCCGGCAGCATCGCTTCCGAGTCACTGGTCGGCTGGGCGGCATCGGTCGGTGTCGACGGCAACGACCCCTATCGACTGATGGACGCCATTGCCAAACACTTCGGGCATCCGGCCCATATGCCACGAGCGGGGCTGCCGGACGAAATGGGTTCAGTCGTCGCATTTTTGGCGTCACGGCGCAACTCGTACATGACCGGAGCGAACATCAACGTCGACGGTGGCTCGGACTTCACCTAAGCCGGCGGCGCAACACAACAGTCGCGGCCGCGACATCACATGTCGTGCAGTGAATTTTGGCTGTTCGGACGGCGTCGAATGGCAACCGGCGGCAGTTGCAGAATGCGCTACCGATAGGTATACAGTATGCGTACAAGCTTCGCCGAAGTTGCCGCCTGAGCCCGGGGAGGAGTGGCGCATATGAGCACCACGGATAACCTCGCCGCCGACCCCGGCCAAGACGAGGCGGTGATCTACGAGGTCACGCAGAGCGGTGTCGCGGTCCTGACGCTGAACCGGCCGGACCGACTCAACACCTGGGGCGGTGACATCGCCACCGCGTTCTACGCAGGCTTGGATCACGCCGAAGCGGACCCCGCCGTTCGGGTGATCGTGTTGACCGGTCGCGGCAAGGCCTTCTGCGCCGGCGCCCAGCTGGGATCGATGGGAAGCGTTGCGCAATCGATTGAGAAGACCGACGAACGCAAGCTGGCCAGTCTGGTCGGCGACCGGCAACCCTACTATCTGACCTCCCTGAGCAAACCGGTCATCGCGGCCATCAACGGATCCTGCGTGGGCATCGGTCTCACCCAGGCGCTGATGTGCGACGTCCGATTCGCCGCCGCCGGCGCCAAGTTCGCGGCGTCGTTCGCACGGCGTGGACTGATCGCGGAATACGGGGTCTCGTGGATACTCCCGCGGCTGACCGGCTGGGGTGTCGCGCTCGACCTGCTGCTGAGCGGCCGGACCTTCCTCGCCGACGAGGCGGCCGACCTGGGTCTGGTCAAAGAAGTCGTGCCGCCCGAACAGCTGATCAAGCGCGTCATGGACTATGCCGAGGACATCGCCCAAAACTGCTCGCCGGCATCGATGGCCGTCATCAAGCGGCAGGCCTACGGTGATGCCATGCGTGAGGTCGCGGACGCCAGCTCACGGTCGGACGCCTTGTTGCAGGAGTCGCTGCGGCGCCCCGACGTTATCGAAGGAATCACCAGCTTCCTCGAAAAGCGGGTTCCGAGTTTTCCCGGGCTGAGCGCCACGGATGAATCTTTCGGCACCGGAAAGGATGATGATGGGGACCCTGGGCTATAAGGCAATCGACGTCGACAACCACTACTACGAGCCGCTGGACGCTTTCACCCGGCATCTGGACAAGAGGTTCCGCAGGCGCGGCGTGCAGATATTCCGCGACGGCAAGCACACCCAGGCGATCATCGGCGACCGGGTGAACCGCTTCGTCCCCAACCCGACCTTCGATCCGATCATCAAGCCCGGCTGCCTGGATCTGCTGTTCCGCGGCGAGATTCCCGAAGGCGTCGACCCTGCTTCGCTGATGAAGGTCGAGCGCCTCGAGGAGCACCCCGAGTACCAGAACCGCGATGCCCGCATCACGGTGATGGACACCCAGGGCATCGAAACGGTTTTCATGTTGCCGACATTCGCGTGCGGCGTGGAGGAAGCGCTCAAACACGACGTCGAGGCGACGATGGCGTCAGTCCATGCGTTCAATCTCTGGCTCGATGAAGATTGGGGCTTCGACCGGCCGGACCACCGTATTATCGCCGCGCCGATCATTTCGCTGGCCGACCCCGCAAAGGCGCTCGACGAGGTCGAGTTCGTGTTGGGGTGCGGCGCCAAGTTGATACTGGTGCGGCCTGCCCCGGTGCCCGGTGTGGTCAAGCCGCGGTCGCTGGGCGATTCGGCCCATGATCCGGTGTGGGCCGCGCTGGCCGAGGCGGGGGTTCCGGTGGGCTTCCACCTGAGTGACAGTGGCTATCTCCAGATCGCCGCAATGTGGGGCGGCAAGTCGACATTCGAAGCCTTCGGCGGCTCAAACCCGTTGGACCAGATACTCGTCGACGACCGTGCGATCCACGACACGATGGCGTCGATGATCGCGCACGGCGTGTTCACCCGTCACCCGCAGCTCAAGGCGGTCAGCATCGAGAACGGCTCGTACTTCGTGCACCGGTTGGTCAAGCGACTGAAGAAGGCGGCTAACAATCACCCGAACCTGTTTCCGGTGGATCCGGTGGAGCAGCTGCGCGACAACGTCTGGGTCGCTCCCTACTACGAGGACGACCTGCCCGAACTGGCATCGGTGATCGGTGTCGACAAGATTCTTTTCGGGTCGGACTGGCCGCACGGCGAAGGCCTGGAGAACCCGGTCTCGTTCACCGAGGAGTTGGCCGGCTTCAGCGATGCCGAAATCCGGAAGGTGATGCGCGACAACGCATTGGATTTGCTCGGCGTCAAGGTCGGGTCGGCGGCTTGACCGCTCGAGACCGCGCAAACCCATGAGCGAGTGGACCATAGGCGCCGTCCTGGATGTGATCGCCGAGGTCATCCCCGAACGGACGATCACGGTGTGCGGTGATCGTCGCCGGACGTTCGCGGAAACCGCGGATCGCACCCGCCGGCTGGCGAACTTCCTGGCGGCCAAGGGCTTCGGGGCTCATCGGGAACGGGCAAGTCTGCAGAACTGGGAATGCGGGCAGGACCGCGTTGCGCTGGTCATGCACAACGATCTCTACGCGGACATGGTCATCGGCTGCCTGAAGGCCCGCACCATTCCGGTGAACGTCAACTACAACTACACGCCCCGCGAAGTTCAGGAATTGCTCGAATACGTGCGGCCGCGCGCCGTCGTCTTCCACAAGTCGCTCGGCGCGAAGTTCGCCGACGTGTTCCCGCCGGACGGTGCCGAACTGCTGCTGTCCGTCGACGACGGCAGTGCGGTGCCGGAATTGCCCGGTGCGGTGTCGCTGGATGATGCGCTGTCGCAAGGCGATATCGACCAGAACGTGACTGGGTCCCCGGACGATCTGCTGATGATCTGCACCGGTGGCACCACCGGTCGGCCCAAGGGTGTGCTGTGGCGCCAGTCCGACATCTACGTGTCGTCGATGGTGGGCGCCGATCACGCTTCCGCGCAGGAGATCCGGGACAAGGTACAGCGAGTCAGTCCACCGTGGTTCGCCGTTTCACCACTGATGCACGCCGCCGGCATGTGGACGGCGTTCTCGGCGATCATGGCCGGCATGACCGTGGTGTTATACGACACCAGCAAGAAACTCGATCCGCGGCTGGTGTGGCAGACGGCCGAGCGCGAGAAAGTCGCCATGATGACGATGGTCGGGGACGCCTACGCCGCGCCCCTGGTCGCTGAGTTGCGACGCGGCAACTATGACTTGTCGTCGCTGGCCGCGATCGGCACCGGCGGTGCCGCGACGAATCTGAAATATCAACGGGCGCTGCTGGAATTGTTGCCTCAGATCACCCTCATCAATGGATACGGCTCATCAGAAACCGGAAACATGGGATTCGGGCACAGCCGTAGCGACACCCGAACCGACACCTTCACCCTGCGCGAGGGCGGGCTGGTGCTTTCCGAGGACTACAGCCACTTCCTCCGTCCCGGCGAGCACGAAGTGGGCTGGGCGGCCAGGGAGGGACGAATTCCACTGGGATACCTCAACGATCCCGATGCCACCCGCAAGACCTTTCCCGAAATCGACGGTAAGCGGGTGGTGATATCGGGTGACCGCGCCGCTCTGGAGGAAGACGGCACGCTGCGGTTGTACGGCCGCGACTCGCTGGTGGTCAATACCGGCGGTGAAAAGGTGTTCGTCGAGGAGGTCGAAGAAGTACTCCGGGCACATCCGGCGATCGCCGACGCATTGGTGGTGGGCCGTCCGAGCGAACGCTGGGGCCAAGAGCTCGTTGCGTTGGTGCAACTGCGGGATGAGCACGCGGGAGCCGAAGCCGCCGGTGACCAGCTGCACGCGCATTGCACTTCACAGCTGGCGCGATTCAAGGCGCCGAAGGAGTACATCTTAGTCGAGCAGGTCCGTCGCCTCGGCAACGGCAAACCCGACTACCGCTGGGCGAAAAGTCAAGCAGGAGAGAAGGCGCCGATGTCGACATGAATGCAAGCCCCCCAAGCCAAGTTATCGACTGCCTGGTCAATGTGCACTTCGGCGAGACCGAGAAGCAACCCACCTGGATGCTCAAGGTACGCGACGACTACTTCAAGGGCCCGGAGTCGATGTTCGCGCCTGTGGACCTGTCGGAGTTGCTCGACGAGATGGACGAACAGGGTGTTCGTAAGGCCGTGCTGATGGACAACCTGGCGAAGCCATCGGTAACCGCACGCAAATTCGTCGAGGCGAAGCCGGATCGATTCGCGCTCGCGATGGGCGGCGTCAACCTGCTGCGGCCGATGCCGTCGCTGCGGGAGCTCAGTGCGATCGTCAGCGACCTCCCGGTCGCGTATACCGCTGTCGGGCCCAGCTTCTGGGGTGACGGCCAATACCCACCGAGTGACGCCGTCTACTATCCGCTCTACACCAAATGTGCCGAGATCGGGCTACCGCTGTGCATCAACACCGGCATCCCCGGGCCGCCCATTCCCGGTGAGGTGCAAAACCCCATTCACCTCGACCGGGTCTGTGTGCGATTCCCCGAATTGAAGTTGTGCATGATCCACGGCGCGGATCCCTGGTGGGACATCGCCATCCGGTTACTCATCAAATACGCCAACCTCCGTCTGATGACATCGGCCTGGTCGCCCAAGCGACTGCCCGAAAGCCTGCTGCATTACATGCGGACGCGCGGTCCCGACAAGGTGATCTACGCCTCAGATTGGCCGGTGCTGAAGATGCGCCGCGTCGTACCCGAGGCTCACTCGCTGGGCCTGCCCACCGATGTCCTGGAGAACTATCTCTACAACAACGCGCACGAATTCTTTTTCGAGGGCCACGAGGAGCACTGACATGGACCGCTACGAACTGCGCAGACTTGACTACAGCCTGACCGAGGATCATCAGGCGTTGCAGTCCGCGTACCGGGACTTCTTCAAGACGCATTGTCCGATCGAGACCGTTCGTGCCGCAGAGGAATCCGGCTTCGACAAGAGCCTGTGGGAGCGGTTATGCGGCATGGGTGCGACGACGATGGCGTTGCCCGACACCGTCGGGGGAGACGGCGCGACGCTGGTCGACCTGACGTTGGTCGCCGAGGAGATCGGCCGATCGCTGGCACCGGTACCGTGGATCGACCACATATGTGCGGCGCGACTGCTCGCCAGGCTGGGCGCGGCGGAATCCGACGTCGTGACCGGCAAGCAACTGGCGGCGTTCGATCCGCAGCACGACAGCGTGCGAGGCGTTCGGCTCATCCCGACAGGATCCATCGCAGACCAGATCATCATCCGTGACGGTGATGACGTGGTGCGGCTGACCTTCGATACTCGGCCGACAAAGGTGGACAACATCGGCCGGCTGCCGATGGCCTGGGTCGATCCGGCTGCCGCCGACACCAGCGTCGTGCTGGCAAGTGGGGCCGATGCGCTGGCGGAATACCAACGGGCACTGGATGAGTGGCGGGTGCTGAGCGCTGCCGCGCTGACCGGGCTGGTTGAAGAGACCATGACAATCGCGGCTGAGTTCGCCAAGAATCGTTACACGCTGGGCGTGCCGATATCGACGCTACAGGGCATCTCTCATCCGCTGGCCAACATCGCGATCACCGTGCAGGGCGGCCGCAACCTGGCGCGGCGTGCGGCGTGGTTCTTGGACAACGAGCCCGACGAGCGCCCGGAGTTGGCGCCGGCAGCGTTTGTGTTCATGGCCGAGGAAGCGGCGAAGGCCGCGACCATGGCGGTGCACGTGCAAGGTGGTCTCGGCGTTTCCGCGGAGGCTGCCGCGACCGCGTACCTGGTGCGCGCCCGCGGCTGGGCGCTGGCCGGCGGAGACCCCGGCACCAGCGCCCGGTACGTCGCCGAACTCGTCGCCGCACGCGAAAGCCGTTGAGGAAAGGACATATAGGTGGATTTCTCACGCGTCACGCTCTCCGACAGCGATCAGGCCTTCCTCGAGGAGGCCCGCGATTTCCTCACGACCCATGTGACTGACGATGTCAGGCGGCGGGACAGGGAAACCGGGGACAACTTCGACGAGGGCGTGCATCTGGCGCTGGGTGCTGCGGGCTACCTGGAAGGCGAGTGGAAGCCGGTGTCGGACGGCGGTTTCCGCCGGGTGCACCGCCGGATCTGGGAACTGGAGAAGCGCCGGGCGCACGTCCCCTGGGTGACCTGGGGGACCACCGCCATGGTGGCGCGTTCGGTGGCGAGGTTCGGCTCACCCGAGTTGCAGTCCGAAGTGATGCCGCGAGTCTTCAGCGGTGAGGTGCGGCTGTGCCTGGGTTATACCGAACCCGAAGGCGGCTCGGATATTGCGACCTGTAAGACCCGTGCGGTGCGCGACGGTGACGCCTGGATTGTCAACGGCTCGAAGATGTTCACCACCGGCGCGCACAAGTGCCAGTACGTCTTCCTCATCACCAATACCGATCCCGAGGCGCCAAAGCACAAGAGCCTGACCATGTTTCTGGTGCCGCTGGATTCCCCGGGCATCGACATCCAGGGTATTCGGACCGTCGACGGTGACCGCACCAACATCGTCTACTACAGCGACGTGCGTGTCGACGACAAGTACCGGCTCGGCGAGGTCAACTCGGGCTGGACGGTGCTGCGGGAGCCGCTCAACACCGAGCATGGCGCGGTCGCCGCCGCGCCCGACGGGTTGCAGGACGTGTCGATCATGATGCACCAGGCCGGTTTCATGGCCTATGCGCTCGACAAGACAGCCGCCAAGGTGGCCGAGCGGGACTCGAACGGGCACCGGCTTATTGACGACGAATCGGTGGCATACCGGTTGGGCCGCAGCGCCGCGCGGATGGAGGCGGCGTTGAGCGCGCCGAGCATCTTCGGTCGGGTCGCGCTCGCGCAGACGATGCGTGACATCTCACCGGATCTGATGGACATCCTCGGCACGGC
>DASQRI010000411.1:0-5384 GCA_035642975.1 Mycobacterium sp. | reverse complement strand
ATTTGACCAAGCCAACCGGCGACCACCGAAGCACGATTCACGAAGTGTTCGGGACCGAGTTGCCCCAGGAGTCAGCAGACGAGCGTGATCCGCATGCGAGTCGCGACGCGGAGGAACGTGAGCAGTGGCTGCGGGACAACGCACCCCCGCACCACATTTGAATTACCGGCTCGCCCGTTACGTCGCATACGAATTCGGTCCGCCAATGTCAAGGCCGGATCAATCCTGCATGACTAATTGACCGTAAAGCCCGCAAAAGGTGGACGCGCAGACATACCGTTTTCTCGGGCGATCTTGAGTCGCCCGGTTATTTCGTAAAGACGGAGGTGGATCGCGTGTTCAAAGGATTCAGAGATTTCGTGATGCGCGGTGACGTGATCACCGTCGCTGTCGGGTTAGTGGTCGCCTTGGCCTTTTCAAATCTGGTCAAAGCTTTCACCGACAGTGTGATCAACCCGCTGGTGGCGGCGGCTCAGCCCAACGCAACCCTCGGATTGGGCTGGCAGCTCGGCAGCGCAGGCAATAAGGCGACCTTCCTCGACCTCGGGTCGTTCATCTCAGCGATCATCTATTTCGTGGTCTTCATGAGCACTGTCTACTTAGCGATTGTCGTGCCCTACCGACACATCCAGAAACGTCGCGGCGTCACGGTGTTCGGCGATGAGCCCGCGACCAAGGCGTGCCAGGACTGCTTGTCTGACATCCCCGATGAGGCCAGGAAATGCAAGTACTGCGCCAGCGAACAGTCTGCGGCCGCCTGAGGTCTGCCCTGACGCTCAGTGCAGCGTGAGAGTCACGGTCTGCGTCAACGCGGCGCCGGCCACCGCATTGGCCGCGGCGGCCGGCAGCGCCACCAGCACTACCCGGTCGTTGGTCGCCGCCTGAGCCTTTTGCTTCGCCGACACCAGCACCACGATCGCGTTGGTGGCCACGACGCGCGGGCCGGCGTGGGAATCGGTGTCTGAGGCGGACACCACGTCGACGACGTCGCCGGGTCGCACCAGGTCGGTCAGCGCGCTGTCCGCCGGATGCACCGGCACTATCCGGGCGTCGGGCCCCGCGGCCGAGTCGGCCAGTCGGTGGCCCAGCAACCGGACGTCGGTCAGCACTTCACCGCGCCGCGTCGGTCCGGCCAGTGTCGAGCCGACCACCGCGCCGATGTCGGACTGCGATCCGTCGGGAATGGTTGGCACCAAACGACTTTCGAGTCGAAGGTCGCCGGCGGACAATTCCGCGCCCGGGCTGAGGTCGCGCGCGGCCACCACCACCTGCGCACGGTCGCCGTCAGGGTCAGGCCGCAGGGCGGCAACACCCGCCAGCAGCACGAGCGCGCCCGCGGCGACTCGCCGGGCCAGCACGGTTCGTGACCAGTCGGGGCGCAACCACTGCGAGATCTGGGTCGGCAGCGACGGATTCAACGATTTCAGGGAATCCCCCACGCCCCAACCGTAGGCGTGCGTGGATGGCGGGTGCGGTCGTCGCGGCGCCGGTTGTGGATAACCGGCTAGCTGGAGGTGGTCGCCGTCGACTTCGACGTCGTCGAGTTCGACGTGTCGCTCGGCGTGCTCGACTTCTCCGAGGAGGACGAGCTGGACGTGTCACCCGAACTCGACCCGTCAGTGCCCGACGACGAATCCGACTTGGCGGACCCATTGGTCGAGCTCTTCGCCGACTCGCGGCTGTCGGTGCGGTAGAAACCGCTGCCCTTGAACACCACTCCGACGGAGTTGAACAGTTTGCGCAGCCGACCGGCGCACTTCTCGCACGTGGTCAGCGCATCGTCGGCGAAGGATTGGACGACGTCGAAGCGATTGCCGCACTCGGTGCATGCATAGCTGTAAGTCGGCACACAAACCTCCGTGATGGTCTAAACGCTTAGCACTCTACAGTCTCAAGTGCTAGAACCGCTATGTGGCGCGAGTCATTCCCGGCCGGCTTGGCTAGCGCAGAGATGCGGCGATGCGTTGCTCCGCGCGACCACCTACTCGCGGTCGCGGCCACCGCCGGTTGCGGTCAGGTTGCCGGCGGGGCAGGCGGCGCGGGCGGAATTGCCCCGTCGCAGCCACCAGGAGGTGGTGGTGCCGGGAAAGTATTGTTGCCGCTGTCACCGACGCAGTCGTAATACCATTTCGGCCCGCCGATGTATGTTTTCATCCACTGGTGCCAGTAGGACCCGTCGGGATACTTCTCGCCGTCGCACACTCCCAGATGGCCAAAACCCCATTGCCCACCCGGGCAGTAGCTCTTCGTCATGTCCGGCTTGTGCGGGTCTGGCGGATCAGCGGTGGCAACCGCAGCAGAAGACACCATCACCGCGGCAGCGCCCAGCATCGCAGCGCAAAAGCGGAGAAGTTTCAACTTCATCTCCACTCCACGCCGGAAATAACACCGATCGCGCCAAATCCATTCGAGAAATGGACGAATCTCAGACAGATCCCAGACGCCACCGCGTGAGGCAGCTCGTACCGCCGCCACTCAGCGCCTAGTGACATGACACCCCTTTCGAGAACCTGCGGGCGGTGGCGGGAAACGCTGGCCCTGGCGGCCGTGCTGGCGATCGCCGCGGGCGTCGGTTGGCTGTACTACCGCGACGTCGCAACCCAGCAGCCCGGGGCCGGCCCATCGCCGGCGGCCACCCCGAGCTACGACGCGGTGCGCCGCGAAATGGCGGCGTTGCCCGTCAAGGGCTGGGACCGTTTGCAGGATTTCAATCGCTTCCGGTTCGGTGAGCCGTGGAGCGACGACGTCAACGTGGAGTTCGGCCACAACGGTTGCAACACCCGCGACGACATCCTGCGCCGCGATCTGGTCGACCTGCAGGTGCGGCCCGGCACCTGCTTTGCCCAGAGCGGCATCCTGCACGACCCCTACACCGGCGCGACCATCAGCTTCGTCCGCGGTCCCGACACCTCGCCCGCCGTGCAGATCGACCACGTGGTTTCGTTGTCCGACGCGTGGTTCAAGGGTGCACGCAGCTGGGATGACGCTCGCCGCCGCGACTTCGCCAACGACCCGCGCAATCTGCTGGCCGTCGGCGCTCAGGTCAACTTCGACAAGGCATTTCGCGACGCCGCGTCATGGTTGCCGCCCAACGGGGCTTTCCGTTGTGCATTCGTCGCCCGTCAGGTCGAGGTGAAGACGGACTACCAGCTGTGGGTGTCCGGCCGGGAGAAAGATGCGATGCGTTCGGTGCTGCGCGACTGCTAGCCGGCTGCGCCCAGCTCGACCAGGCCGCGCCCAGGGGTCAGCGCATGCGTCATCGGCACGTCGTGCGGCTCGTGTGGCACTTCGTCGAGCAGTTCCTCGTCGCGGATCACGGCGATCAATCGCGCGTTCGGGTTCCGGCTGACCAGCGTGCGGTCGTAGAACCCACCGCCCCGGCCCAGCCGCATCCCGGTGCGGTCGACGGCCAGCGCCGGCACCAGCAGGGCGCTCGCCTCAGCCAGCGTCGTCGCCGGCAGCCACGGCGCGGCCGGTTCGAGGAGTCCGAATCGCGCGGCCACCAGGTGTCCGGGCCGGTATTCGCCCCATTGCAGCGCGGCCGGGGAGTCGCCGGTGGCGGTGCGCATGACCGGCAGCAGCACCCGGTCTACTCGCTGCAGCAAGACATCAAGCATCTCAATGGATCCCGGTTCAGCGCCTACCGGCACATAGGCGCACACCGTGCCGCCGCTGTGCAGCGCCTTGACGTGGTCGGCCAACGATCGGGCCTCGCCGGCCCGAAGGTCGTCGGGAACCGAACGCCGGGCGGCCAGCAGTCGTTGTCGCAATGCGGCCTTGCCCTCGGTCGCCACAGGGTCAACGATATGGTTTCAACGATGTCACGCTCACAGGTTTCGGTTCCGCGCACCGCGATCGTTCCCGCGGCCGGTTTGGGGACCCGTTTCCTGCCCGCGACCAAGACGGTGCCCAAGGAACTGTTACCCGTCGTCGACACGCCCGGTATCGAGCTGGTGGCCGCCGAGGCCGCCGAGGCCGGCGCCGACCGGCTGGTGATCATCACCTCGGAGGGCAAGGACGGCGTCGTCGCGCATTTTGTCGAAGACTTGGTGTTGGAAGGCACGCTGGAAGCGCGGGGCAAGAAGGCGATGCTGGCCAAGGTCCGGCGGGCGCCGGGGCTGATCAAAGTCGAGTCCGTGGTGCAGGCCGAGCCACTTGGCCTGGGGCACGCGATCAGCTGTGTGGAGCCGGTGCTGTCGTCCGACGAGGATGCTGTCGCGGTCCTTCTTCCCGACGACCTGGTGGTGCCGACCGGCGTGCTGGAGACGATGTCGAAGGTGCGCGCCGAATACGGCGGCACGGTGTTGTGCGCGATCAAGGTTTCACCCGAGGAGATAAGCGCATACGGGGTTTTCGACGTCGAGCCGGTGCCCGGGGCCAACGAGGACGTGCTGAAGGTCAACGGCATGGTGGAAAAGCCGAAGACGGAAGACGCTCCGTCCTTGTATGCGGCGGCGGGCCGTTATGTCCTCGACCGCAGCATCTTTGACGCGTTGCGCCGCATCGAGCGGGGCGTCGGCGGCGAAATGCAGCTCACGGATGCGATCGCGTTGCTGATCAAAGAAGGGCAGCCGGTACACGTTGTCGTGCATCACGGCTCCCGACACGACTTGGGAAATCCCGGCGGCTACCTCAAGGCTGCGGTTGACTTTGCCTTGGACCGTGACGACTACGGACCAGAATTGCGGCGCTGGCTGGTGACTCGATTGGGTCTGGCCGACGACTAGCGGCCGGTCCTCACCGTCCGGCCCGTGTCGTGCCGATACGGGTTGACGGCAGAAAGGCGCGCTGTGCGTTCGGTGGAAGAGCAACAAGCCCGGGTATCGGCCGCCGCGGTGGCGCCGAGGCCGGTGCGGGTCGCCATCGCCGAGGCGCAGGGGCTGATGTGTGCCGAGGAGGTCGTGACCGAACGCCCGTTGCCCGGCTTTGACCAGGCCGCAATCGACGGCTACGCGGTTCGCAGCGTCGACGTACTCGGGGTGGGGGAGCCCGAAGCGTCCGACGAGCACGTCGACGACGACCCGCGGACGCTGAGCCCGGTGCCGGGCGAGCCAGGCGAATCGGCCGCCTCTGGCGGCGGGGTTACCCTTCCGGTGCTGGGCAGCATCGACGCCGGTACGCGTACGCCCAGCAGGCTGCAGCCGGGGCAGGCCGCGCGAGTGCAGACCGGTGCCCCGATGCCGACTCTGGCCGACGCGGTGTTGCCGTTGCGCTGGACCGACGGCGGGCAGTCCAGGGTTCGGGTGCTGCGCGGTGTGCGATCGGGTGCCTACGTGCGACGGGCCGGCGACGACGTGCAGCCCGGCGACGTCGCGGTGCGCGCCGGAACGATCGTCGGCGCGGCCCAGGTCGGACTGTTGGCCGCGGTGGGCCGCGACCGGGTG
>DASQRI010000410.1:0-3456 GCA_035642975.1 Mycobacterium sp. | reverse complement strand
CGGGGTGAGCAGTTTGAGCATCTCGGGCATGAGCGCGTCAAGTTTGTCCATCTGCGGCATCAAGTCACCGATCGCATCGGTGAGGGTGTCGATACCGTCCAGGGTGTCGAACACCGACCGCAACGCTTGGCACGCCGGGATGTCGAAACAGTGCTTCTCCCAATAGAAATAACTTCGGATCGGCCGGAAGAAGTCATCGAAATCGGAGATGTGCTCCCGCAGCTCGTTCATTTCGGCCACCATGAATTTCATCTGCCCGACCAGGTTGTGCATGATCCCGGTCATCTCTTTCATGAGCCCCATCAGGGTTTCCATGGTGGTGATCATGGTGTCCATCTGGTTGGCCATGACCAGCATTTGGTCCATCTGTCTTTGCATGTAATCCCGCGTCAACTGCTGGCTCACGCCTTGCATGCCTAGCTGGTAAGGAATGGAGGAGTGGTCGAGCGGGGTGCCCAACGGGCGGCTGATGGTCTGCACGCGCGCGATGCCGGGAGTGTGAAACACGTTGCGGGCGATGTGCTCAATGATCAGCATGTCGGCGGAGTTACGCAGATCCTCGTCGGTTTGGACCATCAGAATTTCCGGGTTCATCCGGGCCTGCGAGAAATGCCGGTCGGCGGTGGCGAACCCCTGCATCGCCGGAATGTTGGTCGGCATGAATTTGCGGTCGTTGTAACTGGTTTTGTAGCCGGGCAGCGCAACCAGCCCGATCAGCGCCAGCGCCAAGGCCGCCGCCAGGATCGGCCCCGGCCACCGGACCACGGCGGTTCCCACTCGTCGCCAACCACGGGTTCGCGCAACCCGTTTCGGCTCGAAGAGACCGAACCGGCTGCCGATCACCAGCACCGCCGGCGCCATGGTCAATGACGCCAGCACCGCCACGGTGATGCCGATCGCCAGCGGAACACCCAGCGTCTGAAAGTAGGGCAGCCGGGTGAAGTGCAGGCAATACGTCGCGCCGGCGATCGTGAGACCCGACCCCAAAACGACGTGGGCCGTGCCGCGATACATGGTGTAGAAGGCGCTCGCGCGGTCCTCACCGGCAGTGCGGGCCTCGTGGTAGCGACCCAGGACGAAGATCGCGTAGTCGGTGCCCGCCGCAATGCCCAACATGGTCAGCAGGTTCACCGAGAACGTTGACAATCCAATCAGGTGATAGTGGCCCAGTGCGGCCACCACCCCGCGGCCGGCCGCCACTTCCAGGATCACCATCAACAAGACCAGCACCACCGTGATCGGAGAGCGGTACACGATGAACAAGCTGACCAAAATGACCAGCAGCGTGATCGCCGTGACCAGTTTCAGGCTCTTGTCCCCGACGTGGTGCTGATCGGCGATCAGCGCGGTCGCGCCGGTGACATAGACGTGGAGGCCGGGTGGTGCCGGTGTGCTGGCGATGATGTGGCGTACCGCGGCGATCGACTCGTTGGCCCGGACTTCGCCTTGGTTGCCGGCCAAATTGAGCTGTACGTAAGTCGCTTTGCCGTCACCACTTTGGGCGCCGGCCGCGGTCAGCGGGTCACCCCAAAAATCCTGCACGTGCGTAATGTGCGCGGGGTCGGCCCGAAACTTCCTGATCAGTTCGGCGTAATAGCGGTGGGCCTGGTCTCCCAGCGGCTGGTCGCCCTCGAACACGATCATCGCCGAACTGTCGGAGTCAGACTCCTCAAAGACGTGCCCGATGTGTTTCATCGCCTGCATGGATGGAGCATCCGCGGGACTCAGTGACACCGACTGTTCCTCGCCGACCTTCTCCAAGGAGGGCACCGCCACGTTGAGCAGCACAGCCAGCGCCACCCACCCCAGCACAACCGGCACCGCGAACATGTGAATGAAGCGGGGAATGATCGGCCGGGCGTCCTTGAGGTGGATGCTCATGCCGACTTCACCTGGCAAAACGTGAAAGCATCCACCCCGTCGGCGAACCTCTCGTCCTTGACCTTGCCGTCCACGGTGATCCGACAACCGATGGTCGCGGCGTTGCCCTGGGCGAGCAGGATCGGGCTAGTCGCCGGCGAGGTCGTGGTCAGCGTCAGTGACCACGGAAGCCGAACCTGCTTGAGGCTTTGTGGATTGGCCGCCAAATCAAGGTAATTGATCGTCGCGTCCGCGCCCGCCGGCCCAAACACCTCGTAAGTCACCCGCTTGGGGTTGAACGGCTTGGCGTCGTTGGCAATCCCGGAGCCCTCGCGGGTGATCTCATTGTCCGAGCCGAAAACCCCGTGCAGCCGGTCAATCAGGAACACCCCGAGTGCCAGCGCCCCTACGACCAATAACGGCAACCAGTACCGACCGAGCGTCTTCAGCATGAGAACTGTTGCCTCACATCGGTTGATGCCATCGTGGTCATGTGGGCTCCCATATGGATGTCGATCGAATTACGTTGCAGCAGAGGTACGTCGAGGCTCGGCAGTCAGATATGCCGTAGCCATGTCGGTGATTTCACCAGCCCACTGGCGCCACGTCAGGCCGTCGGGCAGCCACGGTGATATCGCTGCGCGGTGTGCCCCGGCCGCGATCACGCTGCGGAACGCAACATTGAGCGCGATCACCGGTTCCGGGTGGCGGATCTGGTCATGAAAAGGCGCTACCGCATCGACGAACTGCTGTTGCAACCCGGTGACGGTCTGTGGTGCTTGCCGCGGGTCTATGCTTCGTCCACCGGCGAGGATGGCCGGAATGACACGACCGCTTTCGTCCAAGACGGTGCTCAGCGCCGTGGTGAAGGCGCTGAGCACACCCCCAAGCGACGGCTCTGCTTTATCGACCGCTTCGCTGACGGCCTCTTCGAGTCGCTCTTTGAGCGCGTTTCGGATGGCGTCAATCAACTGCTCTTTGCTCGCGAACCGCCGGTATACGCCACCGACGGAGACTCCGGCATGTTCGGCGACCCGAGCGACGGTGAACTCTTCCGGCCCTTCGTTGATCAGAACTTGTTCGGCCGAGGCGAGTAAGCGCTGCAGCGCTGCGCGACTCCGCGCCTGCTGAGGTGGATGAAATCCTGAGGAAGGGTACGCGGTGAGGTCAGGGATGGCTGACCCCGACGGTGGTGCGGACGGCATTGCCAGCCTCATTCTGCGATTGCCCGGCTATCGCTGTCGGGACGTCGGCACACCGGAACCATCGTGGTTGCCGAGCCGTCCAGCCTGCCGCCTTGGGTGAGTCGTACGGCAAGTGATCTGCTGAAGGATTCTTCGTGTGATCGGGCCACCCACTGCGGCGGCGGTGCGGCGCCGGTTCACCCACAGCCCTTCCCCTTTAACCAGAATGCGAACTCCGGTTCATATTAGAGCACATGTGGCCTGATTCCAACGCTCAAGACGCTCTTGTAGAAGTCACCTAATCCAGTGGGGTCTGGACAATCGACCGTGACCGCACCCAATCGGACGTCACCCACCGCATCCTCCTTTGCCTACCTCAAACCCGTTGCCCGAGTCTTGCACCCATCGCGGA
>DASQRI010000409.1:0-8119 GCA_035642975.1 Mycobacterium sp. | reverse complement strand
CCAGGACACTAGCGGGCAGTCAAGACTTAGCTCTGCTAGCCAAGGAATACGTGGTCTCGATCACTCCGTTGACCTGCGCATGGCAGTGCTTGGCAGTGCCATGCGTCGATCTGGCAGTCCCAGAGCGGCACGCTGAGAAGTGTCCGACCCGACATCGCAAGGAGTTCTCGACATGACCGCTGTTTATGGACTGGGCACCCGACCCTTCGCCGACTCGACCGACTCCCTGTTGCGGTTCGCCATGCGGCTCGATGCGACGCTGACCGGGCTGGCCGGTCTGTTCATCGCCGCCGCCGCCGACCCGATCTCGTCGCTGACCGGCTTGAGCTCCATCGCGGAGTACGGCATCGGTGCGTTCTTCGTGTTCTACGGCGCGATCGTTTTCGGCCTCGCCGCCGCGCTCGATCTCCGTCGCGCCGGCATCGGCGTCATCGTCGCCAACATCGTCTTCACGGTGGCGGCTGTCGCCGTGGTGGCCGTAAATGCGTTGCCGCTGACGGAAACCGGGATCGCCGCCACCCTGGCCAGCGGCGTCTACACCGCGGCGATCGGCTACCTGCAATACCTCGGAGTGCGCCGCCTGCCGGCGTGACTCCCATCCCGCCGGTGCGGGGCGCCACCGTCAGAGGTTGCGGTGGACGGCCCCGCATCGGCTTCTGCGTGTCGGGGCTAGGTTCTTCGCGCCAACTTCACCACTTGCGAGCGCATCGCGTCGGCGACATAGACGTCCAGATGCGTATCGACCGCCACACCGTTGGGGGAACTGAGGTCTCGGAACGGCAGGGCGGTCTGGCGCGAAGACCCCGACGGCAGTCGCAGCACCTGTCTGCTGTTGGAATCGGTGACGAAGACGCTGCCGTTGTTGGCCACCGCCACGCCAAATGGCTGGTCCAGGCCGGTGAACGGGAGCTCAGTCTGGTTGGCCGATCCGGCAGCCAACTCCACCACTCTGTTGTCATAGGTCTGGTTGTCGGTGACGTAGACGTCGCCTGCCGTGTCGACCGCCACACCTTGCGGCGCCTCGAGCCCGTTGAACGGCAGTACAGACTGGCTGCTTGAGCCCGCTGGAAGCTTCACCACTCGTTGTTTTC
This sequence comes from Mycobacterium sp., assembly GCA_035642975.1. Taxonomy (GTDB): domain Bacteria; phylum Actinomycetota; class Actinomycetes; order Mycobacteriales; family Mycobacteriaceae; genus Mycobacterium. Next base: position 7,028 of record DASQRI010000409.1, on the reverse strand, counting down.
GGCGGTCGGCGACGTAGACGTTGCCCGCCGCATCCACCGCCACGGCTCCGGGGTCTTCCAGGTCGGTGAACGGCAGCTGGGTCTGGCTGGTCGACCCGGCGGCCAGCTTGACCACCGTGCCCACGCCGGGAAAGCCGCCCGTGCAGCTGCTGACATAGACCGCGCCCTTGTCGTCCACCGCCACACCGGTCAGGTTTTGCAGACCGCGGAAGGGAAGTGCGGTCTGGCTGGTCGACCCCGCGGCCAGCTTCAACACCCGGTGGTTTCCGGCATCGGTGACGTAGACGTCGCCTTTGGCGTCCACCGCCACGCCCGTCGGATCGTTGAGCCCGGTGAAGGGCACCAAGGACTGTTTGCCGTAGAGCAGCACGTTCAGCGCGGAGTTCGGTGACCTGATGAGGTGAAGGACGCCCGCGATCCCGGCGATGACGGCGATCAGGGCGCCGATGATGGCGATCGTGATGACCGTCCGGTGGCTGCGCGGTTGCGGCGGCGCGGGTATGAGATATGGCGGATGCAACTGCCGAGTGGTCGACGGGTTACTGGCTGCCGACTCTTCCACTACTGCACCCCCCGGGGTTCGGGAACACCGTCACCGGCATAGTAGTTGCCGCGCCGCGAGTTCACCCACCACAATCCCTTGCAGTACAGGGACTTCACAGTTTGCGCAGCCGCAGCCGGTTGATGGCGTGATCGGCGTCCTTGCGCAGCACCAGGGTGGCCCGGGGTCGGGTGGGCAGAATGTTCTCGATCAGGTTCGGCCGGTTGATCGACCGCCAGATGTCGCGGGCTGCCACGACGGCCTGCTGATCGGTCAGTCCTGCGTAGTGGTGGAAGTGCGACGCCGGGTTGGCGAACGCCGTTGAGCGCATCGCCAAGAAACGCGAGATGTACCACTGCTCGATGTCCTCGACCCGCGCGTCGACATACAGCGAGAAGTCGAATAGGTCCGACACCATCAGGGTGGGCCCGGTCTGCAACACGTTGAGACCCTCGAGGATCAGGATGTCGGGGTGGCGGACCACTTGCTTGGCGCCCTTCACCCGGTCGTAGTGCAGGTGCGAGTACACCGGCGCGCAGGCGTATTCCGAACCCGACTTGACCGAGGTGACGAAGCGCATCAGCGCCCGCCGGTCATAGCTCTCCGGAAAGCCTTTGCGGTGCATCAGGTTTCGTCGGGTCAGCTCGGAGTTCGGGTACAGGAACCCGTCGGTGGTCACCAGGTCGACCCGCGGGTGGTGACCCCAGCGGGCCAGCAGTGCCTGCAGCACGCGGGCCGTCGTCGACTTCCCGACGGCCACACTGCCGGCCACCCCGATGATGAACGGCACCGGCCGATCGGGGTTTTGTCGGGGCTCGCCGAGGAACTCGGCGGTGGCGGAGAACAACCCTTGCCGGGCGGCGACCTGCAGATGCAGGAGCCGGGCCAGCGGCAGGTAGACCTCTTCGACCTCGAGCAGGTCGATCTGCTCGCCCAGACCGCGCAGGCCGACGACCTCTTCTTCGGTCAGCGGCTGTGGCGTCGACATGCGGAGCGCGCGCCATTGACTTCGATCGAACTCCACGTAGGGGCTCGGCTCGCTCGGCCGCGGCATGCCTGTCAGTCTTGCAGCCTTGGCCACACTATGGGCGGCTGGGGCGAGGAGACGGCGCCGAACGGATAGCGTTAGTCGGCGTGGAACCCGCCACGCTGATCCGCGAGTACCTGCTGCTCGGTTTGCGCTTCGACCGGATCGAGTCCGGTTACGTCGACGCCTTCACCGGCGACCCGGCGCTGCGCCAAACCGTGTCGGCAGAGCCTGCGCCCGACCCGGCCGACCTGGTCGGCCAGGCCAGGCGACTGCTCGCGGCCCTGCCAGATGTGCCGCGCCGCAACGGATTCGACCCGCCGCGCGCCGACTACCTGGCTGCTCACCTGCGGGCTTTGGCCTGCGCTGGGCGCAAGTTCGCCGGGGAAGAGATCGGCTTCGTCGACGAGGTGCACGACTACTTCGACGTGCGCATCAGCAAGGGCGAGGCGGAGACCTACCGGCAGGCGCATGCCCGGCTCGACGACCTGCTGGGCGGCAGCGGTGCGCTGGCCGACCGGATGGAGGCCCACCGCATCGGCGAAGAAATCCCGCCCGATCGGCTGGGGGATTGCATCGAGGCGTTTTCCAGCGCGCTGCGAGACCGGGTCCGCGCCGAGTATCCGCTTCCGGACACCGAAACCGTTGTCTACCAGGTGGTGACCGACAAGCCGTGGTCGGGATTCAACTATTACCTGGGCAATTACCGCTCGACGGTCGCCGTCAATGCCGACGTCAAGCAGCTGATGTCCAACCTGCCACGGCTGGTGGCCCACGAGTCCTATCCGGGGCACCACACCGAGCACTGCCGCAAAGAGGTCGGGTTGGTCAACCGGAAAGGCCATGCCGAGCAGACCATCTTTCTGGTCAACACGCCGCAGTGCCTGATCGCCGAAGGGCTGGCCGATCTGGCGCTCCATGCGGCGATCGGCCCGGGCTGGGGGCGCTGGGCCGCTGACATCTACGCCGACCTGGGACTGCGGTTCGACGGCGAGCGTGCCGAGGCGGTGTCCGAGGCATCGGCGGCGCTGGCCGGCGTGCGTCAGGACGCGGCGCTGATGTTGCACGACGAGCACCGCGGCGCCGACGACGTGGCGGCTTTTCTGCGCCGCTGGCTGCTGGTCAACGACACCCGCGCCCGGCAGATGCTGCGCTTCCTGTCCTCGCCGCTGTGGCGCGCCTACACCAGCACCTACGTGGAGGGATACCGGTTGCTGCGGGCCTGGTTGGACAATCGCCCTACCGGGGTGAGCGTGACCGAGCGGTTCGGCCGGCTGCTCGACGAGCCGGTGATCCCGTCGGCGCTGCCGGACGATTCGACCGGTCAGGTCCACAGATAGACTGGCCGGCGTGACTGCTGCACCTGACGCCCGTACCACCTCTTCCGCGATGTCCGCGCCGTTGGCCGACGTCGACCCTGACATCGCCGAACTGCTCGGCAAGGAGCTCGGCCGCCAGCGCGACACGCTGGAGATGATCGCCTCGGAGAACTTCGTGCCGCGCGCGGTGCTGCAGGCCCAGGGCAGCGTGCTGACCAACAAATACGCCGAGGGTCTGCCCGGGCGGCGCTACTACGGCGGCTGCGAGTACGTCGACGTGGTGGAGAACATCGCCCGCGACCGGGCCAAGGCGCTGTTCGGCGCCGACTTCGCCAACGTGCAGCCACACTCGGGCGCGCAGGCCAACGCCGCGGTGCTGCACGCACTGATGTCGCCGGGGGAGCGGCTGCTGGGTCTTGACCTCGCCAACGGTGGTCACCTGACGCACGGCATGAAGTTGAACTTCTCCGGCAAGCTCTACGAAAACGCCTTCTACGGCGTCGACGCCACGACGCACCTGATCGACATGGATGCGGTGCGCGCCCAGGCACTGGAATTTCGCCCCAAGGTGATCATCGCCGGCTGGTCTGCCTACCCGCGGATCCTGGACTTCGCGGCGTTCAAGTCGATCGCCGAGGAGGTCGACGCCAAGCTGTGGGTGGACATGGCGCACTTCGCCGGCCTGGTCGCCGCGGGCCTGCACCCGTCACCGGTGCCGCACGCTGACATCGTGTCCACCACCGTGCACAAGACGCTCGGCGGCCCGCGCTCCGGCCTGATCGTCGGCAAGCAGGAGTACGCCAAGTCGATCAACTCCGCGGTCTTCCCCGGCCAGCAGGGCGGGCCGTTGATGCACGTCATCGCCGCCAAGGCGGTGGCGCTGAAGATCGCGGGCACCCCGGAGTTCGCCGACCGCCAGCAGCGCACGCTGTCCGGCGCCCGGATCATCGCCGAACGACTGCTGGCCCCCGATGTCGCCAAGGCCGGTGTCTCGGTGGTCAGCCGCGGCACCGACGTGCACCTGGTGCTGGTCGATCTGCGTGACTCGGCGCTGGACGGGCAGGCCGCCGAGGACCTGCTGCACGACGTCGGCATCACCGTCAACCGCAACGCCGTTCCCAACGACCCGCGGCCACCGATGGTGACGTCGGGTCTGCGGGTCGGCACCCCGGCGCTGGCTACCCGCGGCTTCGGCGACGCCGAGTTCAGCGAGGTCGCCGACATCATGGCCACCGCCCTGGCGGCGGGCAGTGCGGCCGACGTGTCGGCGCTGCGGGATCGCGTAACGCGTCTGGCCAGGGCATTTCCGCTGTACGACGGCCTGGAAGACTGGTCACTGGTCTAACGGCGGGGTGATTTTTGGAAACCTGTGTATGCGGGTTACGGTTACCTCATGGCACAGAAACCTGTCGCTAACGCGCTGATCCTCGAACTCGAGCCGGTCGTCGGCGCGAACCTCGACCGCCACCTTGACACCGAGCAGCTCTGGTTCGCGCACGACTTCGTGCCGTTCGAGCAAGGTGAGAACTTCGCCTTCCTCGGCGGGCGTGACTGGGACCCGTCGCAGGTGACATTGCCCAAGGTCATCACCGATGCGTGCGAGATTCTGCTCGTCACCAAAGACAACGTGGCCGGCTATCATCGCGAACTCGTCGAGCACTTCATCCTCGAAGAGAACTGGGCCCAGTGGATTGGCCGGTGGACCGCCGAGGAACATCTGCACGCCATCACACTTCGCGAGTACCTTGTCGTGACCCGTGAGGTCGACCCGACCGCCAACGAGCAGGTCCGCTTCGAGCATGTGTCCGTGAAGGGGTATCGCGCCGACCAGTACTCCCAGGTCGAAACCCTGGTGTTCATGGCATTCTTCGAGCGCGCCCACGCGGTCTACTCCAACAACCTTGCGGCCCAGATCGAAGAGCCGGTGCTGGCCGGACTGATTGCCCACATTGCCCGAGACGAAGAGCGGCACGAGGAGTTCTTCGCCAACCTCGTCGCGCACTGCCTCGATTACGCCCGCGACGAAACCGTCGCGGCGATCGCGGACCGTGCGGCTGACCTCCAAGTCGTCGGCGCTGACATCGACGCTTACCAGGACAAGCTTCGAAACGTCGCCGACGCAGGCATTTTCGGCCCCGATCAGCTTCGGCGGGTGATTTCCGACCGCATCACCGCGTGGGGCGTCGCCGATGAGCCTGCGCTGCGGCAGTTCGTAGTCAGCTAGCCCCGTCGGCGGGGCTCATCTGCGCCACTCCTCCTGCCCTTCCGGATCGCACTGCCCGTCTAGCCCCGTCGGCGCGCCTGCGCGGCGCACATGCGCCGACGAGAGTAGCGTCGCACTCGATGGCTAGCGACATGCTCTGCTATCCGGGCGGCGCCTCTCGTCTCGACTTCGACAGGACCGCCGGCCCCGGTCCTGACGCCGCGGCCCCCGCCGAATCGTCCGTGCGGGCCGCACGGGCTTCCCTCCGGTGACGATGCGGCCCGTGCAACGGGCGGCTGAGGAGCCGGGTCATCAAATCCAGTCCGGCTATGGCGCGCCGCGCGCATCGGTGGCGGTGGGCCACCACACGCATGCGGTAGCGAACCGGGCGACGAGTTCGAGGAGCGCTTCGTGACGAAATCCCCGGCGGTTTCACTGGACACCATCAGGACCTACGTCCTCGACACCTCGGTGTTGTTGTCCGATCCGTGGGCCTGCTCCCGCTTCGCCGAACACGAAGTGGTGGTTCCGTTGGTAGTGATCAGCGAACTGGAGGCCAAGCGCCACCATCACGAGCTGGGCTGGTTCGCCCGTCAGGCGTTGCGCTTGTTCGACGACCTGCGACTTGAGCACGGGCGGCTGGATCAGCCCATTCCGGTTGGGACGCAAGGCGGCACGCTGCACGTCGAACTCAACCACAGCGACCCGGACGTGCTGCCGGCCGGGTTCCGCACCGACACCAACGACTCTCGCATCCTGTGCTGCGCCGCCAACCTCGCCGCTGAAGGCAAACGAGTCACTTTGGTGAGCAAAGACATTCCGCTGCGGGTCAAAGCGGGTGCGGTGGGCTTGCCTGCCGATGAGTATCACGCCCAAGACGTCGTCACATCCGGCTGGACCGGGATGACGGAGATGGAAACCACCGCCGAGGACATCGACGCGTTATTCGCCGACGGTGAGGTGGATCTGACTGCAGCGCGGGACCTGCCCTGCCACACGGGTATTCGGTTGCTGGCCGGCAGCTCGCACGCGCTGGGCCGGGTCAACGCGCACAAGCGGGTTCAATTGGTCCGCGGCGACCGCGAGGTTTTCGGGCTGCGCGGCCGTTCCGCCGAGCAGCGGGTGGCCCTGGATCTGTTGCTCGACGAGTCAGTGGGCATCGTGTCGCTGGGCGGCAAGGCCGGCACCGGCAAGTCGGCGCTGGCGCTGTGCGCCGGGCTGGAAGCCGTCCTGGAGCGACGCACCCAGCGCAAGGTGGTGGTGTTCCGCCCGCTATATGCGGTCGGCGGCCAAGAGTTGGGCTACCTGCCCGGCAGCGAGAGCGACAAGATGGGCCCGTGGGCACAGGCGGTCTTCGACACGCTCGAAGGTCTGGCCAGCCCGGCAGTGCTCGAGGAGGTGCTCTCCCGCGGGATGCTCGAGGTGTTGCCACTCACCCATATCCGTGGTCGTTCGCTGCACGACTCGTTCGTCATCGTCGACGAGGCGCAGTCGCTGGAACGCAACGTGCTGCTGACGGTGTTGTCGCGGCTGGGCACGGGGTCGCGGGTGGTGTTGACCCACGACGTCGCCCAGCGCGACAACCTGCGGGTGGGTCGCCACGACGGCGTCGCGGCCGTGGTCGAGAAACTCAAAGGCCATCCGCTTTTCGCGCATATCACGCTGCTGCGCAGCGAGCGGTCGCCGATCGCAGCGCTGGTCACCGAAATGCTCGAAGAGATCAGCCGGGCCCCGCTGCCCTGAGGCTCGCATCGGCGCTAGGTAAGCTTCCGGCGTGCCGAGACGACCAGACAACCAGGCGTGGCGATACTGGCGTACCGTCGCCGGCGTGGTGGCGGCCGCCGCCGTCGTCGCGATCGGTGCATTCACCGGGCACGTCAGGTTCGCCCACGCCAACGACGAGGTCGACTGCGCACAAGTCAAATGCGTGGCGCTGAC